>JBEBGA010000603.1:0-1277 GCA_040081695.1 Pyrinomonadaceae bacterium | reverse complement strand
TATACAGCTCAGCCACTTCAGAATGCGACGACGCTAGAGCAGGGCGCAGGCCAGTTAAACATCGACGGCGCGGTCAGATTGGCTCGCTTGGTTAAAGCTACGCCTCCGACAACAAACGGCTATTCGATGCTTCAAAATCCCTTGCCTGCCTCTCAGACAAGTGTCATAGCCGGTCATACAATCAACTGGGGCAAGGGCGTTGTCACGAACTACGGAATACTCACCGGCAACGACTTGATGAATAAATGGCAGCGTATGTACGCCAGTGGTGTGCTTGTCGGCGACGGCACCTACCTTTCAGGTACAAGTCTCGTTCGGTCAACGTCAAACACCTCAGGAACTCTGTCTATTGTTCAGGGTGCGATCCGCAACAACGGTGTACTCGTAGGTGACGGAACTATATTTCTCAGCTCAAATGCGATGGCTGGAACGTTTGCCCCGTATGTCAACGGGCAGGGTGTTCTTGTCGGCGACGGAGTCTTGGTTGGCGACGGTGTGTTAGTCGGAGACGGCGTGCTCGTCGGAGACGGCATCGCCTTTGGCACCTACATCAACGGCGATAGCACGACTTGCATGCAGCCCGCTAATTAAAAGCCCAGGCTGGTCGGCTTCGGTCGTGTCGGCAATATAGGTCGGGCCTTCGGGTCCGGCCTTTTTTTGTATTGAAGAGCCATTCGCAGGCAAAAGTTGAGGGCTGCGTTCCGGCTTCGCAACCCTCAATGTCTCAGAATCATACTTCTTGCGAAGCCTTGTTTCCCGAAACGTTAAAAACATAGCACAAATTACGGGGTCGTCACAATCGTGTAGATCGGTGAATATTGGCCGAACGGCTCGTTCTTGCTTAGAAGTATGCCGCAGTTTGTAAGGCCGAGTCTCCGCTTGATGGATCGGCAATTTGACCTTCATTATTTCGGGAGAAATCTCGTCACGCATCGCCCGACTTTCGTTCACCCTGACCGGTCAAGTCATTCATGGTGACCGGATTCGAACCGCAAGCCCCTTTCCACTCTCTCGCTAACCCCTTTATTAGAGGGGCTTACGGGTTTGGCACACCGCTTGTACTAAGGAACCGTATGGCACGGTTGTGCCCGGGACACTAAGAACAAGACCTGACTGGAGCGATTGGTTATGAAGATACAGACATTTGGTTTTACGACGACAAGACGTTTCGCGGCAATCGCGATCCTCGCGTCGTTTATTCTCTCAAATGCGTTCGCCGTCGAGGCACTGCGTGGAAACAACGTCAATGTTCCCGTCGTCTCGGCCGTGACCGCGAA
>JBEBGA010000602.1:0-1277 GCA_040081695.1 Pyrinomonadaceae bacterium | reverse complement strand
ATGTTGCAACAGGGATATCTGGAGTTCCTCACGCCCACGCATAACACGCCTAACGCGGAAGCGTTGCGCACCGCGATACGCCGCTATACCGGGGCGCATTTGATCGCGTTTGGCACGGTGGCGCCGGAGGCGGATTACCAGCGTCTTGCCGACGGCGGATTCGAGCTGCGCTTTGCGCTGATCGGCGATGAATTTATCAAGTTGGGCAAATTCGGCCTCCTCGTCACGGACAGAGTCGGGCGGATCGATCGATGCGTTGTTTGCGGCGTTAATGTTACCCGCTGTCGCCAGCGGCTCCTCTGCAGTTTCCGCCGAGGCGGCTAATTGCTCGACGCGCCTGCGTTGCATCTCTGCCTGTTTCCCGATCAAGTTTTTGACCTGCTCGCTTTGATTCGCGGCTTTTGCGGCGTACGGCAGGCCGGGATTTACGAGACGGGCCGCATCAGATTGAGCGGCGTTCATCTCTTTGTTGACCGAGCCGACGATCATAAAGACCGCGACGAGAACAACAGCGATGAATGGCCCGAACGAAGACAGATACACGCCAATGCTCAAGAAGAACGGATGCACAACGTCGTCCCAGATCGAAAAATCGTCAAACGACGGCATGAAATTGTCGTCAAGCTTGCCCTGCGAGAAGTTTTCGACAGTGTTCGCCATGATGCCAAACGAGAGCGTGTTCGCCATCATAAAGCTGATCAACGCCCCAAACATCATAAAGATCCCGCCGAACCCCGCAACGCCTTGCCCGATGCTAAATAGCATGAACATGATCGCACCCATGACGAGGCTCGCTTTGAACTTGAAAGGAAACGCGAGTGCGCGGCCAAAATCGGCGATGCCAAAACCCTCTTGCAAGGCGGCGTTGATGCGGTTCTCGCGTTGGTCTTTTTCTTTGACGGGTGCTGCAAGCGAACTGCACATCGCTCCGCAAAACGGACAGATCTTTACGTTCGAGCCGTAACCCGTCGGGCAGGCTTTGCAGAATTGGCTAAGGCACGTCTCACAGTTATACGCCGCAGTGGCGTCGGTGTGGACGGCGCAAACGTTGGCCGGGACGTCCGGCTTTGTGCCAAATGTCGGGTTGACGCCGACGGACTGGCCGCCCGCTGACACAGGCGGTTCTGACACGCCGAGCCGCTCAATATGTGTTGTCGTGATGACAGGATCCGCGGGAGCGTCGGCGTCTTTGGCGTTGAAAAATTCGATGAGCGACGGAACTTTACCGGCTTCGATCCAGCGAAGCTCGCCTTTGCGGACGCGGTCGATCCTTAGCA
>JBEBGA010000601.1:0-1279 GCA_040081695.1 Pyrinomonadaceae bacterium | reverse complement strand
CCGTGCCCTTACGATCAAAGATCTCTCCCGATCTCGAGGTGCTTACTAATGAGGCGTTCAATAGCATGCGTCCGAATACGACGCAGAAGGTGGTTATTCAGCTAAAGTCCGATTCGACGAATAAAGTAAACTCGGACGACCTAAGCGACGACGAGCGTGATTCGATGCTTGCCCGCGAGGTGAGTGCCAATCGAGAGAAGAAGCGAATACTCGTCACGGATTTCGCGCGCATCGGCGGTAAGATCAAGAAATCGTTTGACAACGTCGGACTGGTCAGCGCAGACATGACCCTCTCGCAGATCCGCGAGTTGGCCAATACCGATAACGTCGCGTATATTTCGCTTGACTCCGATATTCAGTCGTTCGGTCATGTCTCATCTACGACCGGTTTTTCGAATGCCGGCATCGCCGACGCGGGCGACGACGATCCGAATACGTGGGTGGTCGGTGTTGGACGAATAGCTGTGATCGACAGCGGCGTCGACTCGAACCACACTCTTCTCCGACGCTCGTACACCGGCGGCACCGCAAAGGTGGTTTACAGCAAGGATTTTACAGGCTCAAACGTTATCGGCGACCGTTACGGTCACGGCACGCATGTCGCTTCCTTGATCGCCGGAGACTACAACCTTCATAGCTCAGCTTATGAGGCCGTCGCGCCGGGTTCGAGCATTGTTAGCCTGCAAGTATTGAACGAAATTGGTGTCGGCTCGGTCAGCAACCTGATTGCCGCTCTTGATTGGACAATTGCAAACAAAACCGCGTATGACATTCGTGTCGTAAACATGAGCGTAGGCACCGCCGCAACGGATAGCTATCTCAACGACCCGCTTTGTCTCGCCGCACGCAGGGCCGTGAACGCCGGGCTGGTGGTTGTGGCCTCGGCAGGTAATTTTGGAAAGGATCTGTTTGGAAACAAACTATACGGCACGATCGGTTCGCCCGGCATCGAGCCGTCCGTCATCACTGTCGGCGCATCGAATACGTACGGAACTGACGCTCGCAGTGATGATACGATGGCAAGCTTTAGTTCGCGTGGCCCAACACGAGGCTACAGAGTCGTCAATGGCGTACGAAAGTATGACAATTTGATCAAGCCCGACATTGTGGCTCCGGGCAACAAGATCATTAGTGCAAGAGCCTACCATGGCACGACGGAAAACCTCCTTTCGCGAACGTTTACCTCGCTGCGAACAGGAAGCGACACCGAGACGACCAACCAGGTAATGTATATGTCAGGAACCTCGATGGCAGCTCCGGTGGTCGCAGGGGCCGCGAA
>JBEBGA010000228.1:0-5297 GCA_040081695.1 Pyrinomonadaceae bacterium | reverse complement strand
GTCCTACCCGCCAAAGTTACCGCCCGCCTCGCTATCGAAGCCGGTGTTTCACAAGGCTGGCACAAATACGTGGGCGACAAAGGCGATGTGCTCGGCGTTGATAAATTCGGCACTTCCGCCCCGGCCGAAGACGTGTTCCGCGATTACGGATTTACCGTCGCCAATGTCATCAAGAAAGTCTCAAATCTCGTCAAATAGATGGATCTACTTTCGCTTAAAACGCCGTCGTTGCTACTCGACATTGAGCGGGTGCGAAAGAATGCCAGGCGAATAAGCGAGGTCGCAACTAGTAACGGTGTCAGGCTTCGTCCGCACATCAAAACTCACAAATGTATCGAGGTAGCCCGTATTCAAACCGCGGAGCATAATGGTGCGGTCACGGTTTCGACGTTGGCTGAGGCTCAAGTATTTGCGGAAAATGGGTTCACCGATATTACTTACGCAGTGCCTATAGAACGCGGCAAGTTTGACGAGGCTATTGAGTTCATCCGCAATGGCGTCAATCTAAATCTGCTGACGGACAATGCCGAAACCGCAAACCAGCTCGATGAAGTAGCCGGACGTACGGGTGTGAGATTTGATGTCTTCGTCAAGATCGATTGCGGCACGCACCGCGTCGGCGTTGAACCGTACACGGCGGAGGCCGTCGGTATTCCACGTCAGATCTCGGATGCAAAGAACCTAAATTTTGCCGGTATCCTTACTCACGCCGGACATTCATACGATGTTAAGAGTGTCGAAGAGATAAAGACCATCGCACGTCACGAGCGTGACGTTATGGTCGAGCTTGCGGCTAGGCTGCGGGGGATGAGTATCGATGTGCCGACCGTTAGCATCGGTTCGACGCCGACGATAAATCACATTGACCATCTCGATGGCATTGACGAGGTGCGGCCCGGAAATTACATTTTCTTCGACAACTATCAGGCGACACTCGGGAGTTGCGGGTTTGACGATTGCGCGTTGACGGTGCTGGCGGCGGTCGTACATCGTGACGCCTCGCGAAAGAAGCTGGTCATTGACGCGGGCGGCATCGCGATGTCAAAAGATCGTGGGCCGACGCATCTCGACGAAACGTGCGGCTACGGCCGCGTACTCGATCTCGACGGAGTTGATACGGGTATGCGGCTTGGTTCGCTGTCACAGGAACACGGCGTTATTCTCGCTGAAAATGATAGTGTATTCGACCGTTACAGGGTTGGCGATCGTGTCCGTCTCCTCGCAAACCACTCTTGCATGACCGCCGCACAACACACGCATTACAATATTTTGGAGAATGGCAGCATCGTTGACAGGTGGAAAATTCATACCGGATGGTAAGCTTTGCTGCGGAAAAAGACTATGTCAATAAACGGCCTGATAAAACGTCAATTTTCGAATTCTTTTGATACGAACGGCTGGTTTGTCGCCACTAAAAACGCTCTCGACGGCGTCGATGTCGAAATGGCTCGTTGGAAACCTAATGATGCCGATGTGAACTGCATTTGGGAAACGCTGTCGCATCTGACGTTTTACAACGACGCCTATCTGCAGCGGTTTAAGGGCATCTCTTACGAATATGACATCGCGACGAACGACGAATCTTTCAGCACCGGTGAATACACCGAAGCCGAGTGGCAGGCTGAGATCGCACGATACGACGCCTTAATGGCCGAGTTTCGTGACCTGATCGACGCTGCTGATGGGTCAAAATTTGGGGAACCGGTGGCGGATGAAAATCAAACAAAATGGGCGACGTTGATACTCAACATCGCCGCTCATAACGCTCATCACGGAGGCCAGATCGTGCTGCTCCGCAAAATGCATGGCACTTGGGACCGCGCCAAAGGCGTCAGTTAAACGCCGCTTATTTTGTGCACTTAGAGTGCTCCCAACTAACGAGCTTGTGGTTTGAATAACCGTCTTTCGATACGATCGCCTGAATTACTTCGGTCTTTCCTGCTTCGCTAATTTTCATGCAAATGCGATAGGTTGCGGCCATCAGGTTGTCCTTATCGCCCTTCTCTTCGCGTTTCAGGATCTCAACTAACTTGTGTTCGATGCCTGTATCCTTTGAGTGTTTCATCACCGCAAAATCGGCGGCTAGGTCCACACCGGCCGTGAACTGTTCGACCTTTGTAAATCCGTCCGCCGACTCGCCGCACGTGCCGTCTGTCCAACTCGTCAGCTTATAATTTTGATATTGGTCCTTCGAAATGAGCGCCTGTGCCCGTCCGGGTTTACCGTTATTTACGACGGACATACACAAACGAAAATCTACCGCACCCAGCTTTGGCTCTTTATACTCGACCTTGATCATCTCACCGAAAATGATCTTTGCCTTTGTTTTCTCCGACTGCTGGATGATCGCGTTTTGGGCGGCCAGATCAGCTCCGATATCGTTGATGCCACCTGCGATGTAATCATTCGTTGGCTTAAATGCCGGACTGACCCCTGAGCCGGCACAAGTCGATTTAGACCAGCCCATCAGTTTGAGGTTGCTGTATTGGTCCATGGTAACGACCGCCTGCACAAACGTCTGCTTGTTTGTCACGTTGGTGTCGAGGCACAACATAAAATCGCGTGCACCTAGCTTTGGCTCTTTGTCCGAAGCCTTTACAATCTTGTTCAACGTGATCGTGGTCTTGGCCCGCGACGCCTGTTCCTTAACTGCGAAGTCCGCCGCGAGCGCGACGCCCGCGTTGTCGATCTCTGTCGGCTGATAGCCGCCCGGTTGGGCTGAGACCACTGCGGCCAGCCCAAAAATAGCCGTAAAACCTGAGAGGAGAAATGCTGTTCGTAAACTTGTTTTCATATATACCTCACGTTATTCATCTTCGCCGCAATCTGATGCCACCCAGCTCGACAACTTGCGGTTTCCTTTTAAGTCAACATAAACGACGACCTGGACAAAATGGGTCGCGTCGGCTTCGTCCACCTCGCCCTGCGATGTCACTTTTAGACACATCCGATAATTCGAGCCCGCAACGACCTGACGCTCGGCTTTTATGACATCAACCAGCGAGATCTCTTTTTCAGACTTTTCAGCCTGTGCATTGACGGCAAATTCGGCCGCTTCTTGCACCGCAGCATCTGACGCCGACACTTCTTTATATCCGCCGACCCTTTGAGCACTAGCGGCCGAAACCGCCAATGTCATAAATACGCCGATCGATAACATGATCGAAAACAGACGCTTGTTCATAATGTTTTTCTCCTAAAAATGATCGATATGCTAGATTCTTATTGTTTCCAACATTTATGTCAACCGCCTTGTGATGTGCGCTTTTCCGATTTAGATGTCGAGAAAAATTAGTAGAAATTAGGGCAGTGAGCAGTGTGTCTATATCAACGTTCGGCGCACACTCCCTACAGGTCGTGTTTCCGCCTTGATTCCTGATATATTATTAAAATAATGAGTGTGTACGAGGGATTGACCGATTCTCAACAATTTGCCTGCCGCGTGATCGCCGACCACGCGCGTTCGACCGCGTTTGCCATCGCCGACGGCATATTGCCGGGTAACGAAGGCCGCAACTACGTCCTCCGCAAAATAATGCGCCGCGCGATCTATCACGGCCGCGAGCATTTGGGCCTCAATGAACTTTTCTTTTACAAAGTCTGCGATTTCGTCGTCGGCAAAATGAGCGGCGCCTACCCCGAACTCGAAACCCAACGCGATTTTATCGGCAAAATGGTTCGAGTGGAAGAGGAGCGGTTTGGTAACACCGTAACTGTTGGCCTCGGAAAGCTTAATGAGCTTGGCATTTCCGCTAGCACACCAAAAGACGACGATCTCTTTCTTTCGATCGGCAAACTTTACGACACATTTGGGACGCCGCGCGACCTGATCCGCGTCTATCTTGAAGAAAAAGGGCTCGAATTCGAAGAGGAGGATTTCAACGAGCGGTTTGATACTGCTTTGCAGGAACTACAATCCCAAGGCGACGTTGGTAAAACAGAACGAAAATCGCAGCCCTCGCCTGTCTATGCAGAGGTTCTGGAAAAGGTCGGTGCTAACAAGTTTCACGGCTACGACACGACGCATCTGACTGATACCAAGATAGTTGCGATCCTCGACGGTGATACGCAAATTTATTCACTCGATGCCGGTTCACAAGGTAGTATCGTACTCGATCAGACGCCATTTTACGCCGAAGCTGGCGGTCAGGTCGGTGATGTCGGCAAGTTGATCGGCACCGATGCTTCGGCGACAGTTGCAGATACATATTCGCCGGTTAGCGGGCTTATTATTCACAAAGTTACGGTCGATAAAGGCTCGATAAAGGTCGGCGACACCGTCACCGCGACGGTTGATGCCGATAAACGGGATGCCACGCGGCGAAATCATACGGCGACGCATCTTGTTCATGCGGCTTTGCGCGAGGTTTTGGGGACGCATGTAAAACAGGGCGGTTCGGTTGTCGCACCAAACGTTTTGCGCTTTGATTTTACGCATTACCAGCCGATGACCGCCGCCGAGATCGCCGAGGTTGAGGATCTGGTCAATCGCGAGATATTAAAGAACGAGCCTGTAAATACCAACGTCATGGCTATCGAAGAAGCGATAACCGGCGGTGCGATGGCTCTGTTTGGCGAGAAATACGGTGCGGACGTCCGCGTGCTGAGCGTCGGTGACGGCGTGTTTTCAAAAGAGCTGTGCGGCGGCACCCACGTCCGTGCGACCGGCGACATTGGTTCGTTTAAGATCATTTCCGACGAAGCGATTGCATCAGGCGTCCGCCGCATCCGTGCGATCACGGGCTTTGACGCTTTTGAGCGTTTTCGCGATGACGAAAAACTGATCGACGCTTCGCTCGGTGCGTTAAATACGCAGCGCGATAATCTGCCAAACGCCATTGCGAGGTTACAAGAAGACCTCAAAAAGACCCGCAAAGAGATGGACGAGCTAAAGCTCAAGATCGCGACCGGAGCGATCGGCGAAGCCTCTTCCGGCGGTGACGAAACAAAAGAGATAAACGGCGTCAAAGTCCTCGGCAAGGTCGTCGAAGGGCTCGATGCGAACGGCACACGCCAGCTTTCTGACACTTTGCTAGCTCGTCTAAAATCCGGCGTCGTCATCATCGGCCGTGCCGACGAGGGCAAAGTCGGGCTCATCGTCCGCGTCTCCGACGACCTGACCGGCAAGGTAAAAGCCGGTGACATCATCCGCGAGATCGCCCCTATCGTTGGCGGCCGTGGCGGCGGCAAAGCCGACATGGCCGAGGGCGGCGGCACCGAACCAGGGAAACTGACGGAAGCTATCGATGCGGCTTATGGTGTGATCGAGCGAATGTTGAGTTGATTTTTTTAACAGG
>JBEBGA010000227.1:0-5320 GCA_040081695.1 Pyrinomonadaceae bacterium | reverse complement strand
TTTCCTGATCCAAATTCGATGCCGGTTCTTGGCCAGCTTTTGGCGGCAGCAATGTCGATCAAGGCCGGGCGCAAGTTGACCGGTGATCAAAAGAAAGCGAAAAAAGCGGATATCGAAAAAGCATTTGCCGGACGCGAGCCGGTATATGAATCAGAGATGATCAAGTTCTTTCTAAAAGAATTTGACTCTTTGCCGTCAAATCAGCGGTTCTTTGCTGCGGATCAAAAGTTCGCAGGTCTGACCGGAAAAGCCCGTCGGGCACCTGAGGCGGCCTTTGCAAACGACATCGCAAACGGTGATTTTACCAAGCCTGACAAGGTCGCCGATCTCTACGACGATTCGTGGGCAAAATTCCAGAAGGATCATCCTTTCATCTCCGGATTGGTTGACGAGCGTGCAGCCCTCGCCGCTCGTGGTGCTAAATTCAACGCTAACATCGACCGTCTGCGACAAGCATATATGGCGGCGATGTTTGAAATGCGCGGCACCAAATCACCCTATCCGGATGCCAATTTCACGATGCGTTTCTCATACGGCAACATCAAAGGCTATCAGCCCCGTGAAGCCGAGATCCGCACGCCTTTTACCACCATCAAAGGCATGATCGAAAAGAATACCGGCGTCAATCCGTTTGATGTGCCGCAGAAGATGATCGATCTGCAAAACGCCAAAGACTTTGGCCGATACGGCCAAGGTGATAGTGTCGTGGTCAATTTCCTATCGACCACCGACATCATCGGCGGCAACTCAGGATCGCCTATCCTTAACGGCGATGGCCATCAGGTTGGCATCTGTTTTGACGGCAACTACGAAGGGCTCGGCAACGATTTCTATTACGACGCCGAGGTCAACCGCACGATCTCGGTCGATATCCGCTACGTCCTATTTGTCACTGAAAAATTTGGCGGAGCCAAATGGGTCGTTGACGAAATGAAAGTAGTCGGGCGGAAGTAGAGGAGTAAAGGAGTGCAGGAGTGGGGAGTGAAAGAGTTATCTTTCACTCCTTTTTTGTTTTTGGCCGGTTGGCATTACCCAGACGGTGGGTTTGATTATCATGCCGACCAACATTGCTAACACTTCGTCATACTGCAAATAGAGTGTCTTTGCGATATCACGATCGACATATCCGCACTTTACTGCAAACTCGATCCATGTCTGAGTTTCAGAGGCCTCACCTTCAGAGTCGCTCAACTTCGCAATAAAAGCCGCCTCATATCTACGTTTCCGCCAAGCCTCTGCGAGATTGGCACAGACCGAACGTGACGACCGTCTGATCTGATCTGTTAGTGAATAGGTTTCTTCTTTCGGAAAGTCTTTACTAAGTTCAAAGATCTGCATCGCGGCGTCAAACGCCTTTTTGTACACGTCTAACTCTTGATGGCGAACTACCAAACCGGCCATTATCCGATACCTCCTAATCTTTGCTCCCCAACTCCTGCACTCCTGCACTCCTGCACTCCTGCACTCCTGCACTCCTCCACTCCTCTATTTATCGGAATAGTCGAGTTTAATGGAATTCATCCCTCGCAGGATCACGCGTTGTCGGCGGACGACGCGTTTGTTGTTTTTGGCGGGATTGAACACGTTTAGCGGCGACGGGATCATTGCCGAGAGAAATGCGGCTTCGTCTTTGGTCAGGTCTGATGCAGATTTTTTGAAATAATTGCGAGCGGCGGCCTCGGCTCCGTAGATGCCGTCGCCCCACTCTATGACGTTGAGATAGATTTCGAGGATTCGTTTCTTGGTCAGCTCGCGTTCGAGGAAGTAGGTATAGACGGCCTCGCGGCCCTTTCGCAGAAAGTTGCGGTCCTCGGACAGGAACAGGTTTTTTGAAAGCTGTTGAGTAACGGTTGAGGCTCCGCGTTTGAAACTAGGCATCGAGGGGATCCAGTCTTCGGGATTGGGCTTACAGTCTTTTTTGGGCGTGTTTGCGGCCTTCGCCTCTTCTTCGCATTCCTGCTTGTCTTCCTTTTTGCCCTCTTCGACCGCCTCGTCCCAAGCGCTTTGGATCGCGTCCCAGTCAAATCCGTTGTGTTGGAAAAAACGTGCGTCTTCGCCCGCGAGTACGGCACGCTGCAGATGCGGACTGATCTGTTCAATAGGCATCCAGATCATGAATTTTCTGGCTTCCCGGTTCTCGGCCCTAGCTTCGGAGATCCTAAACTCGATCATCGACGATGTCGTTGGATTTTCATCCCTCAGCCGCGAGATCGCCGGAAACGTCACGACCTCATACCCCAGCCAAACAACAATTGCTCCGACAAAGACCAGGAAAATAATTTTTGTCCAGTACCACATAGATCGAATGCATAGTGTAGAGTGCAAAATGCACAATGTTAAATCTAGATCATGTTTTTCTTGGCGGTTTTGATAGAAGCAACCAGCATCTTTTGAAGTTCGAGACAGTCGGCTAATAATGAGTCAGCTTGTGCTGAGGTAATAAAATCGCCATCCCTCAAAAGATTAAGCCAGTATTCTGTTTCATCCGCTTCTTTCAAAGCGATAGATAATTTATGCACAAAATCCAATTTGGATTGTCCTCGATTACCTTCGACAACATTAGCACCAATCGACGTTCCCGATTTGAGGATCTGTTTAGACAGGACAAATTCCTTTGTTTCAAAGGAAAGATATTTGTATAACTTCACCACTCTCAGAGCAAAGGCGTAGGATTTTGTTTTTAGCGGATTCTCAATCATCTCAATTCAGCATTGTGCATTATGCACTGTGCATTTTACAATTGTTTCCATGGGCCAATACGACAATGTAGTTGCGGTGATCCTCGGCGGCGGAGCGGGATCGCGTTTGTTTCCTTTGACTCAGGAGCGCTCGAAACCGGCAGTGCCGCTTGGCGGGACATATCGACTGATCGATGTGCCGGTTTCAAACTGCATCAACTCAGAGATCACGCAGATCTTTGTGCTGACGCAATACAACTCGGCGTCGCTCAACCGCCACATTTCGCGGACATATCGTTTTTCAAGCTTTTCGACGGGTTTTGTTGAGGTGCTTGCGGCTGAGCAGACCAAGGACAATCCGGAGTGGTTTCAGGGCACTGCCGACGCTGTGCGCCAGATGTTACCCCATTTGCGTGACTGGCGTGTCGATACGCTGCTCATCCTGTCAGGCGACCATCTGTACCGGATGGATTACCGCAATTTTCTCAAGCGGCATTTCGACACCGGTGCCGATCTGACGGTCTCGGTAATTCCCTGCCAACAGCGTGAGGCCGAGGAGTTTGGCCTATTGAAAACAAATTCGACCGGTGAGATCGTCGAGTTCAAAGAAAAGCCAAAGGGCGATGCTCTTGAGCAAATGCGCGTCGATACCGCTCGGTTTGGCTTGACGGAAAAAGAGGCCGAAAGCCGTCCGTTTCTCGCGTCGATGGGCATCTACGTTTTTAATTACGCTCGCCTGGTCGAATTGCTTGAAACCGATAATTCTTGGGTCGATTTTGGCCGCGAGATCATACCGGCGGCGATCGAGAAGTATACCGTTCAGGCACATTTATTCAAGGAATACTGGGAAGACATCGGGACGATCCGTGCTTTCTACGAGGCTAATCTGGACCTCGCTTCCCCGCTGCCAAAATTTAATTTCTTTGACGCTTCAGCACCGATCTACACTCGCAGCCGTTATTTGCCGCCATCAAAACTCAATAGCTGTGACATCGACAATTCGATGGTCAGCGAGGGCAGTATCCTGAGCGGCGTCCGGGCACGCGGATCGATCATCGGCCTGCGCAGCCGCATCGATGCCGGCGTCGATATCGACAGGTCGATAATTATGGGTTCGGATGTGTTTGAAACGATCGACGAGATCCGGGCAAATATCGCTAACGGCAAACCGCACATCGGGATCGGTCAAAATGTCACGATCAGCAAGGCTATCATCGATAAAAATGTCAGGATCGGAAACAACGTAAGGCTGGTGAATCGTGAAAATATCGAGAATTTTGACGCTCCGGACGGATCGTATTACATTCGCGAAGGCATCATCATCGTGCCTAAGGGCGGCATCATCAAGGACGGCACCGAGATCTAGCGGCTACCCGATCCGCTTATCTTGGTCTTTTTAGGAACGAGGTAGCCATCGCGCGTGCGAACAACAACGCCTTCGCGATCGACCTTTACCTTGATGCTGGTTTTCTTGCCGGCGGTGCGGTTTTCTTTTGGATAATACCCAAGGCTGTAAAATTCGCGTAGTTCGCTGGCGATCTTAGAATATGCGTCGGCGAGATTAGTAGTGGTTGTTGCTTCGTACAAGCGTCCGCCTGTTCGAAACGCCAGTTGGTCAAGATACTCCTTTGCTTTTTCGTATTCCTCAACACTTGTCCCTGCGCTGCTCGCCGTGCCAACACTCGACTGCATGATGGTTCCCAAAATGCCCCCGTTATCCTGCCCGGGGATCTGCATCGGAGGAGGTTTTTTGATGATGCTGCCGTTTTTCATGTTCTGAACATCGGCAAACGTGTCATACCGCACCGGATATATCAATGCGTCAAGTTCCATCGAATCGCCGACATTATCGTTGTACGTACTCTGTCGGCTGGTCGTATCAACGCCGTCGCTAAACAAGATGATCGCTTTGCGGCCTTGGACGCTGCGAAGCTTTTTGTTCATCACTAGAGCCATAGCTTCGTAGAGACTGGTGCCGCTAGTCGCGATCTTGGTCGATCTAATAGCTCGGTAGATCGTCTGGCGGTCGTTCGTAGCCTCGCATAACAAATGCACATCTGCGTCAAATGAGATGACCATCACCTTGTCATTGGGCCGGAGCTGGTCAATAAAAGCGATCGCCGCATTTTGTATCTCACTGATCTTAAAGGCCGTTGAATAGCTCATATCGAGCACAAGTGCGACCGTAAACGGATCATGCTCGTTTGAGAACAGCCCTATCTCTTGCTCTACGCCGTCCTCGGTGACCTTGAAATTTTCTTTTGTGAGGCCGCCGATAAATCGCCCTCTCTTGTCCATCACGCGAACAGGAACGGAGACAAGCTGCGTCGTGACCTTAATGATATCGCCATCGTCAACGGTTATTTTGTCATCGGAAATGGGAACATCTACAGGTATCGGCGTTGGTGTCGGAGAAGGTTCGGCGGGACGTTTATTTGCCTTTTCACCGGTTTTGGGCTGTGGGCGCGTCGCTTGAGCTGTCGCTCCGCTCACACAGAACAAAACCATTAAACAGCAAATAATTGATAGAGATACTTTCATTGAGATCAAATCGGATTCGAAGTAATTCTACGATGCAATATACCTATTAAAAAGATGCAAAACGAAAAAAAGGAAAGCTCATGCGAACTTTCCTTTTCTTC
>JBEBGA010000226.1:0-5341 GCA_040081695.1 Pyrinomonadaceae bacterium | reverse complement strand
GATCTACACCAAGCTCGAATTTCGTTTCCTCGACCGCATCGACGGCCGTGATGTTTATCTGGTTTTGGGTACGCTTACCGACAATAGCCGCGAAAGGCTGTATTTCGATGTTGCGACGGGCTTTCTGGTTCGCAGAACTGCTTCGTCGCCGACCATTTTGGGTAACCACGTATTTCAGGTAGATTATCAGGACCATAAAGATTTTGGCGGTGTTAAGCTGCCGGCGACGACCAAATATGCGATGCCGCAGATACAGTGGACGCGTAAGATCGTTGATGTAAAAAATAACGCGGCGGTCAGCGATGATAAATTTGCTGCACCGGCAGTGAAAAAATAATATTTAAGGAAAAAACGTATGTCGAGAATTATCAAAGCCGGCCTGATACAGGCTCATAACGTTGCACCGACCGATGCTCCGATCGAGCAGATACGCAAAGCGAATATTGATCATCAGATGACGCTGGTAGAGGAAGCGGCAAAACAGGGCGTGCAGATGCTGTGCTTTCAAGAGGTTTTTACGATGCCGTATTTCTGTGCCGAACAGCAGACACGTTGGTACGAGGCGGTCGAGCGCATCCCCGACGGCCCGACGGTCAAGTTGATGCAAGAGGTCGCCAAACAGCACGGTATGGTCATCGTCGTGCCGATCTACGAAGAAGAACAGACCGGTGTCTATTACAACACCGCCGCCGTCATCGACGCTGACGGCACATATCTCGGTAAGTACCGCAAGACACATATCCCGCACGTCGCACCCGGATTTTGGGAAAAATTTTACTTTAAGCCGGGCAATCTTGGCTATCCATGTTTTGACACGGCGTACGCCCGGATCGGCGTTTATATTTGCTACGACCGGCATTTTCCGGAGGGTGCGAGATGTTTGGGCCTGAATGGAGCGGAGATAATCTTTAATCCTTCAGCTACGGTCGCCGGACTGAGCGAGTATCTTTGGAAACTCGAGCAGCCCGCTCACGCAGTTGCTAACGGCTACTTTGTCGGAGCGATCAACCGCGTCGGCACCGAAGCTCCGTGGAACATAGGCGAATTTTACGGCCAGAGCTATTTCTGCGATCCGCGCGGCCAGATGCTTGCAGTCGGCAGTCGCGATCAGGACGAACTCGTCGTTGCTGACCTCGATATGGATAAGATCCGCGAGGTGCGCAACACGTGGCAATTTTTCAGAGATCGCCGTCCCGATGCGTACGGACCGATCATCGACGACTAGGCAGAAACACGACCGTTAGGGAGTGTGCCTAACTATCAATAAATGAGACACAGTATTTTAGCCATTCTTTTCTTATTCTTCGCGAGTGCTGCGTTTGCGCAGACGCCGAAGGCTGTCGAGCGGGAGTTTGTCGGTTATCTCGACAACATTTCCAAATACGGCAATTACGCCGGCGGCTATGACGACGAAAAGCTGGCTAAGAACAACGCTGATCTCAGAGAAAAGCTGCTCAAATATGGCAAGCGGGCGGACATTATGAAATTCGGCTTTCCGGGGCTGAAAGGCAAGATGTACGTCACGACGTCAAAAGACGGACGGCTACGCATTTATTCGTGGGATCAGGAAACCGGCGGTACGATGCACGATTACGCCAGTGTTTTTCAGTACCGAGGCAAAAGCGGCAAGATCTATACCTGGACCGAAGACAGAGAGGACGAGAGTGCCGGTGTCTTTTACCATCAGATATTTCAGACCGACGTGGCGGGCGGGCCGATCTATCTAGGCGTGTCGACGTTTATCGGTTCGACATCGCTTGCGGGGCAGACGCTCAAAGCGTTTCGCATAAACGGCGAGAAACTCGACACCGATACAAAGGTAATTAAAACAGCGACGGGTATCAAAAACTCGGTCGGGTTTGCTTTCGATTTCTTTACGGTCGCCGATCATCCTGAGCGGCCGGTAAGGCTGTTCTCTTATAACGAGACGAACAAAAGTTTTCGTTTTCCGGTCGTGATCGAAGACAAACGTACGCCGCAGGGACGCGTGACGAGCAAATTTATCACCTATCGTTTTGACGGCAAATATTTTGTAAAGGTCAGCTAAAAAGCGTATGGATAATGCATTTTGTACACCGCTGGACATAACACAGATCGAGCATAATTTTTCCGAGATCAACCCGGCAATGTCTGCCGCCGAGGCGATGCAAGAGGCGAACCGCTGTCTCTATTGCTACGACGCGCCGTGTATGCACGCGTGCCCGACGCATATCGATGTGCCGGGGTTTATCAAAAAGATCGCGAGCGGCAACGTCATCGGTTCAGCACGGGTAATCTTTGATGCGAATCCGATCGGTGCAAGCTGTGCCCGCGTATGCCCCGTCGAGGTGCTTTGCGAAGGTGCGTGCGTCGAGAAGACTCTTATCAAAAAGCCTATCGAAATCGGCCGTCTCCAGCGCTATGCGACCGACCATGCGATGGCGGTCGATAAACAGATATTTGAAAAGGGTGAGCCAAACGGCAAATCTGTCGGGATCGTGGGCTCAGGTCCGGCGGGGCTTTCATGTGCCGCCTTTCTCGCACGGCTCGGCTACGACGTGACCGTCTATGAGGCCAAAGAAAAGGCTGGTGGGCTCGACACATATGGCATGGCCGAGTACAAAATGCCGCAGAGTGTATCTTTGAGCGAGGTCGATCATATTGCCCGTATGGGCGTTAAATTTATCCTCAATACACGGATCACGGGCGGGGACGATGATACAGAAATATTGGGCAAGGTCAATCGCGTCAGTATGGCGATGCTAAGGGAATGGCATGACGCTGTGTTCCTCGCCGTCGGCCTTGGCGAAACCAACCGGCTCGGCATCCCCGGCGAAGACCTCGATGGTGTCTATGACGCTCTCGACATTATCGAAAAGATCAAGACCCGCGACTGGCAGTCGGTCCCGCTTGGGAAAAATGTTGTTGTGATCGGTGCCGGAAACACGGCTATCGATGCGGTTACACAAGCCAAGCGTTTGGGAGCGGAGAAAGTTACACTGATGTATCGCCGCACCGAAAAAGACGCTCCGGCATACGAATACGAGCTTGAGCTTGCCCGCAAAGACGGCATCGAATTTATGTGGGAAACCATCCCCGTCGAGATCGCAGGTGATCGAAGCGTCGGCGGTATGCGTGTGCGGCAGGGCGAAAGCGAATTTAAGATCGATTGCGATATGGTCATCAAAGCCATCGGCCAGCAAAAAATGGCGTCGTTTTTTACTGATATTGCGGGCGTCGAAACGGACGAAAAAGGCCGCGTTGTCGTCAGCGATAAAATGCAAACATCCGACGCAAAGATTTTTGCCGGCGGCGACTGTGCCAACGGCGGTGCCGAGGCCGTCGATGCTTCGCAGATGGGCAAGCACGCCGCCGAGGGCATTCATCATTCATTGACCGGCGAGAGTGTCCGATTTGCCGGGTCATCGGTCAAACCGGTCGAAAAGACGGCGGTTCATCATCATTAAAGAGTTATGGCTGATCTAACTACAAATTTTGCGGGAATTAAGTCTCCCAATCCGTTTTGGCTTGCGTCGGCGCCGCCGACTAATATGGGGCCGATGATCGAGCGGGCGTTTGACGCCGGTTGGGGCGGCGCGGTTTGGAAAACGCTTGGTGAACCGATCACAAATGTTTCCTCGAGGCTGGCGGCGCTTGATCAAGGGCAGGTTCGCATGATCGGGCTCAATAATATTGAGCTGATCACCGACCGCCCGCTTGAGGTCAATCTTAAGGAAATGACCGAGTGCAAAAAGAAATATCCTGACCATACAGTCATCGCCAGTCTGATGGTCGAGTCGAAAAAAGAGGCTTGGCAAGAGATCACTAAGCGGACCCAGGACACAGGATGTGACGGTTTTGAGCTTAATTTTGGCTGCCCGCACGGTATGAGCGAGCGGGGAATGGGAGCCGCGATGGGCCAGGTGCCGGAATATACCTGCATGGTCACGGAATGGGTCAAAGAGGTTTCGGACATTCCTGTCATCGTCAAACTCACGCCAAACGTCACTCACATCGTTCCGCCCGGACGCGCCGCTCAAAAAGGCGGTGCCGATGCGGTTTCGCTGATAAACACGATCAACTCGGTGATAGGTGTCGATGTCGATACGATGATCCCTTATCCCAACGTCAACGGGATGGCTGCCCACGGTGGTTATTGCGGCACGGCGGTCAAACCGATCGCGCTCAATATGGTCTCGGAACTGGCCCGCGATGCCGAATTTAACATCCCGATCTCCGGCATCGGCGGTATCAATACTTGGCGCGACGCGGTCGAGTTTATGCTGCTTGGCGCCGCAAACGTCCAAGTCTGCACGGCGGTGATGCATTACGGCTATCGCATCGTCGAGGATATGATCGATGGGCTCAATAATTACTTGGACGAAAAGGGGTTTGCGAGCGTTGGCGACATAGTTGGCAAGTCGGTGCATCGGATGGCCGATTGGGGCGACCTCGACCTCAACTACGACGTTAAGGCCCTCGTCCACAAAGACAAATGCATACAGTGCAATCTCTGCTACGTCGCCTGCGAAGACGGCGCACACCAGAGCTTTGTGTTCGAAGTGGTCGACGGCAAACGCTATCCCCGCGTGATCGAAGCCGAGTGTGTCGGATGCAATCTCTGCTACCTCATCTGCCCCTCACCCGGAGCGATCACCATGGAACGCCGCGACGCCGGCGGCCCGACCGAGAGCTGGCGTGAGCGGACAGCAGGAACCTAATGATTCCTATTAACAATTTAATTACTAATTACTAATTGTTTAATTAGTAATTATCTATTTTGAAAGGCTGTTGATATTCAGATCTGCCGATTTTGAATTCCGAGTCCGGCGATCTGTCCGAGAGCCGCGACGAATCTATCAAAGCTCGCAAACCGCTTGTCCTGCGTAAATCCTTTTACATATCTAGCATAGATCTGCTGGGCGATGACGGCGATCTTGAATGTGCCGAAGACGTAATAGAACAGGATATTTGAAACGTCGCGGCCGGATGCGGCGGCGTACATTTCGACCAGCTCTTGGCGGGTGATATTTTCCATCAAAACGCGCGGGTTAAACGGCATGTTCAAAAGCTCATCGCCGACCTCGCGTGACATCCAGTAGCCAAGCGTCGTTCCAAGGTCCATCAGCGGATCGCCGACCGTGACCATTTCCCAATCTAATACAGCCGTTATCTTTGTGAGATCGTCAGGGTCGAGAATCACGTTGTCGAATTTATAATCGTTATGGACGAGCGATGCGCCGGAGTCAGTCGGAATATTGTCATTTAACCAGGCTATCGCCGTTTCGAGTTCGGCGTGCTCGTCGGTTTTTGCCGCGAAATAACGTTTTGTCCAGCCTTCGACCTGACGGCGGACATAGCC
>JBEBGA010000600.1:0-1294 GCA_040081695.1 Pyrinomonadaceae bacterium | reverse complement strand
ATGCCGTAATCGGCATTTAGAGCCAATTAGCAAAGTCATAATAATAGCTAAGCGTTTTACAAGATGCAAGCGCGTAAGTACTCATTTTTGGCGCATTTACGCGATAAGCTTGTCTGGCGTGATCGGCAGTTCGCGAAAGCGTTTGCCCGTTGCGTGATAGATTGCGTTGGCGATCGCAGCCGGAACACCGACCATTCCGAGTTCTCCAAGCCCTTTGACCCCGAGCGGGTTCACGATCGTATCGATCTCTTCGACAAAGCCTGTATCGACGCCCATTACATCGGCGTGCGTCGGAATGTAGTAGCCTGCAAAATTTGGGTTCATGATGCGGCCATAGCGATGATCGACCTGCGTTTCCTCGGTGAGCGCCATTCCGATGCCCCAGACCACACCGCCGATCTCTTGGGATTTTGCCCCTTTTGGATTTATGATCTTGCCTGCTGCGGTGAGTTCCACAACCCGGGTAACTTTAATGATTCCGAGTTCTTCGTCAACCTTGACCTCGGCAAACTGGGCCCCGTGCGACGCGATCGTGTATTTGTTTCTCTCGGTGGTATTAGGAACTACGTTATGCGTTTCGGCGAGTTGAGTGAGGTTATTTTTGCTTAGAATTTCGACGAACGAAATGCTCGTGTTATCTGCGGCAACGAATTTTCCGTCGCGAATTTTTACATCTTCGAATTTGTACGTGCCAAATTTAGCCATCTCAAAAAGCTTTTTGAGAACGACTTGCGATCCTTCCTGAACGGCGGTTCCAACACTCGCTGTCGTAAAAGAACCTCCTTGTATCGGCGCCGACGGCAAGGTGCTGTCGCCTAAGACGGTTTTGATCTTTTCGATCGGCAAGCCTAGATTTTTCGCGGCAATTATCGCCAGAGTCGTATAAGTTCCCGGCCCGATGTCGGTTACAGCGCTTTCGATGACCGCTGTTCCGTCGGATTTTAATGTGATCCGTGCCGAAGCCGGCAGCCAAGCCGATCCCCATGTTCCCGTTGCCATTCCGTAGCCAACAAGCCAATTTCCATCTCGCATCGAGCGCGGTTCGGGTTTGCGTTTTTCCCAACCAAATCGCTTGGCGGCCTCGGAGTAGCATTTCCGCAGCTCTTTGCTGGTAAATTGTTTTCCGTCCTCGGGTGCAACCTCGGCATAATTTATCAGCCGCAGTTCGAGCGGGTCGATCTTGAGTTTGTAGGAAAGTTCGTCTAGCGCACATTCGAGCCCAAACGCGCCCGTGACCATTCCCGGAGCCCTCATAGCGAGCGGCGTTTGCATGTCGGTTTTTACAAATTTCGAC
>JBEBGA010000225.1:0-5350 GCA_040081695.1 Pyrinomonadaceae bacterium | reverse complement strand
AGTGCAACGTTGATCGATCCCGACGGAACAAAACGAGCGGTCGCGGCACCAGAATTACGCAAAGGCGATGTCGTTTACGTCGAGGCTGGTGAGTTTATTCCCGGTGACGGAGAGGTTGTCGAAGGCGTCGCCTCGGTGGACGAATCTGCGATAACGGGTGAATCCGCTCCGGTCATTCGTGAATCAGGCGGTGACCGTTCGGCGGTGACCGGCGGCACGCGTGTACTATCCGACTGGATCAAAGTGAAGATCACATCGAATCCGGGCGAGACATTTATCGATCGGATGATCGCACTTGTCGAGGGGGCTTCGCGGCAAAAAACGCCGAACGAGATCGCTCTGCATATACTGCTGGCAGGATTGACCATTGTCTTTTTGCTCGCCGTGGTTACGCTGCAACCGTTTGCCATGTATTCAAACGCTACGCAGACGATCTTTGTGCTTATCTCGTTGCTGGTTTGTTTGATCCCGACGACGATCGGCGGATTGCTGTCAGCTATTGGCATCGCCGGGATGGACAGGCTGATACAGCATAACGTCCTAGCAATGTCCGGCCGTGCGGTCGAGGCGGCGGGTGATGTGAATACGCTGCTTCTCGATAAAACCGGTACGATCACGCTGGGCAATCGTCAGGCGAGCGAATTTATTCCGCTGGCAGGCGTTGAGGCAAAGGATTTTGCTAACGCAGCTCAGCTTTCTTCGCTCGCAGATGAGACGCCTGAGGGTAGGTCGATAGTCAGTTTAGCCGACTCAGCTTTTGGATTGGACAGTAAAAGTGCGGTCAAATTATTTGGCGATCATGCCGAGTTCATTCCATTTACCGCACAAACCAGAATGTCAGGGGTAAATCTCGACGGCCGCGAGATCCGCAAAGGTGCGGTCGATGCGATCGAAAAGTATGTCGCGAGCGGCGGACACCAATCGCCCGCGGAGCTGCGTGAGGTGGTCGAGCGGATAGCAAAAGCAGGCGGGACACCACTCGTGGTCGCGGACAATCACAAACCTCTCGGCGTAATTTATCTAAAGGACATCGTAAAAGGCGGGATGGTAGAGCGGTTTATGCAGCTTCGCAAAATGGGGATCAAGACGATCATGATCACGGGTGACAACCCGTTGACAGCCGCGTCCATCGCAAATGAAGCGGGCGTCGACGATTTTCTTGCCGAAGCCACGCCCGAAGACAAGATGGCTCTTATCAAACGCGAACAGGCCGAGGGTAAGCTTGTCGCCATGACGGGCGACGGCACAAATGATGCTCCTGCCCTTGCCCAAGCAGATGTCGGCGTTGCGATGAACACCGGAACACAGGCAGCTAAAGAAGCCGGGAACATGGTGGATCTCGACAGCGACCCGACGAAATTGATTGAGGTCGTTGAGATCGGCAAACAGCTTTTGATGACACGCGGAGCATTGACAACTTTTTCGATTGCCAATGATGTCGCCAAATATTTCGCGATCATACCGGCTATGTTTGCGGCGACTTTTCCGGTGCTAAATGCCCTAAATATCATGGGACTTAAAACACCACAGTCGGCAATATTATCGGCTGTTATCTTTAATGCACTGGTAATTATCGCGTTGATCCCGCTCGCTCTGCGTGGCGTCAAATACCGCCCAATGTCGGCGTCGAGCCTCCTGCAGCGCAATCTTTTGATCTACGGCCTGGGCGGTCTGGTCGCACCGTTTATAGGTATTAAGCTGATCGATATCGTTATCACAGCGTTGGGATTGGCCTAAGGAAAATATATGAAAGACTTGATCACATCCATATTAATGTTGGTCGTTTTGACCGTCGCTCTTGGTGTTCTCTACCCGTTCGCAGTTTGGGGAGTCAGCCAGTTAGCTTTTTCACATCAGGCGAACGGTTCACTGATCGAGAAAGACGGCAAAGTTGTCGGTTCGGAGCTCATCGGCCAGACGTTTACCTCAGCCGGATATTTTCACTCGCGGCCATCGGCTGCGGGCAATGGATATGATGCCGGTGCCTCGAGCGGTTCGAATCTTGGGCCGACCAGCAAAAAGCTGATCGACCGCGTTAGTAGTGATGCTGAAACAATGCAGGCCGAAAATCCGAATGTGAAAGTCCCGTCTGATCTTGTGACAACAAGTGCTTCGGGACTCGATCCGCATATCTCGCCGGAGGCAGCAGAGTTTCAGGTTGTTCGCATTGCGAAAGAAAGAAATATGGCAGAAAGCGATGTCCGGAAGCTGGTTCAGAAATTTACCGAGGGCCGGCAGCTTGGTTTTTTTGGCGAACCGCGCGTAAATGTGCTTATGTTAAATCTTGCTCTTGATAAGAAGTAGTTTTTAGGAGAGAAGAGACGTGTGACATAAGAATACTTCCTCTTTTTGTGACGAAGCATTAAGAATATGTTCGTTGACACCGAAATAACCGAAATACCAAACCGCGATACAGCGGTACGGCCTTCGCCGGAGTCTCTTTTGCAGAAACTGCATGAGAATGAGCGAGCAAAGTTGCGCGTTTATATTGGTGCGGCGGCCGGCGTCGGTAAGACGTATCGAATGCTGGAAGACGCTCACCAACTGAAAGATCAGGGAATTGATGTTGTGATCGCGGTCGTTGAAACGCACGGCCGCGTCGAAACCGAAGAACAGATCAAAGACCTCGAGATCGTTCCCCCGGCAAAGATAGAATATCGCGGCAACACGTTTGACGAAATGGACCTCGCTGCGGTCATTGCGAGGAAGCCGGCGGTTGCGATCGTTGACGAACTCGCGCATACCAACATCGAAGGCGCAAAAAACGAAAAGCGTTATCAAGACGTCAAGGAGTTGCTGGAGCATGGAATTTCGGTAATCACCGCCGTCAATATTCAACACATCGAATCGCTAAACGATGTTGTAACAACTACTACGGGAGTTCAGGTTCGCGAAACGGTGCCCGACTGCTTCTTTAAGAATGCGGACGAAGTGATCGATGTTGATATCTCGATCGACACTTTGCGGACGCGTCTGCGACAGGGAAAGATCTACTCGGTCGAAAAGATCGAACAGGCACTAAATAATTTCTTTCGCAAAGGAAATCTCGCGACGCTACGCGAATTGGCTCTACGTCACGTCGCCCAACAGCAATCGATCCAGGACACCGAATATCGCGAGCGCGAAGGCCTGGATCACGCTGTGATACCTGAAAAGGTAATGGTGTGTATGGCTTCGCGTGGAAGTGCTAAAAAGATATTGCGAACGGGAGCACGCATTGCGGGACGGTTCGCAAATGAGGACTGGACAGCCGTTTATGTTGAGACGCCGGACGAAGAACCGGGACGGATCACGCCCGAATCGCACGCGTCACTGCAGGAAAACATAAAATTTGCGGAAACTCTTGGTGCAAAGGTGGTTTGTCTTAAGGCTCGTAATGTCGCGGACGCTCTGCTCGGCTACGCCCGTCACAACGGCATCACCCATGTCATCTTTGGCCAATCTGCCCGAACCCGCTGGGATATTTTCTGGCATGGGTCGGTCATAAACCGGTTTTTGGCGGAGGTGAAAGACGCCGCCGTTCATGTGATACCGGTCAATAAGTCCGACGAGTAAATGCGTGTCTTTTGATTCGCCATCGTATCTATTGCACAATAGATTTTCCATTGATGAGCGAATTACCAGGAAAAATCGTTAATTTAGCAGAGTCGGTCCGTGAAAATGGCGGGCGGGCGATGCTTGTTGGCGGGTGTGTTCGGGACGAGATAATGGGCATTGCCCATAAGGATTGGGATGTCGAGGTCTATGGCGTCGAGCCGACTAAGCTGCGGGAAATACTCGACGGCATCGGTGACGTAAATGTTGTCGGCGAAGCATTTGCTGTGTATAAGATCGGCGATGATCTGGATGTTTCTATCCCGAGACGGGAGCGGAAAGTGTCGGACGGGCACCGCGGTTTTGTGGTCGAGGGCGACCCCGATATGTCGTTCGAAGAGGCGTGTTCACGGCGTGATTTTACGGTCAACGCGATCCTAAAAGACATCGTGACGGATGAGATCGTGGATCCGTTTGACGGACAGGGCGATATTAAACGCATGATTTTGCGGATGGTATCGCGTGAGACGTTTGCCGAGGATAGCTTGCGGGTATTGCGAGCGGCGCAGTTTGCGGCGAGGTTTGAGTTTGGTATTGAGGCGGAAACGATTGAGGTTTGCAAGCTGATCAATGTCACAGATCTGCCCAAGGAACGTATCTGGGGGGAATTCGAAAAACTCTTGCTAAAACCGCAACGTCCGTCGGTCGGGTTGAAATGGCTGTACGATCTCGGAGTTGTTGACCAGCTTTTCCCTGAGATGGCGTGCCTTGTCGGCGTGCCGCAGGAGTCGGACTGGCACCCCGAGGGCGATGTCGATGTTCATACGCTTATGGTCGTTGACGAGGCCCGTAAGCTGATCGACGAACTCGATCACCCACGGCAGGTTGCGGTGATGCTCGGAGCGCTTGCACACGATTTTGGCAAGCCGCCAACGACCGAGTTCATTGATGGGAAAATACGTTCTCGCGGCCACGACGAAGCGGGTGTAGAGCCCACGCTGACGTTTTTGGACACACTTGGTATTCATACTCTGCATGGCTATGATGTTCGCGAACAGATCGTCCAACTTGTCCGCTATCACCTAAAGCCCGGCGAATATTATGGTGCGAAAACACCTGTCGGCGACGGTGCGTTTAGGCGTTTAGCCCGAAAAGTTGAGCCCGATCTGCTTTATCGGGTTGCAAAAGCTGACAGCCTTGGGCGTAATCCTGATTGGCTGCCGAAAGAGAAATGGTTCGATTCAAAGGCTCAAGAATGGTTCATCGAAAAGGTGCGGGAGCTGCAAGTCGAGAAAAAGGCACCCGACCCGATCTTGATGGGACGGCATTTGATCGAGCTCGGTTTAGCGCCGGGACCGCAATTCAAACATATACTCGATGCCGTATATGAGATGCAGCTCGATGGCAAAATAAATGGCCTCGACGAAGCTATCGCCGAGGCCAAGTGTCTTATTTAGAATGATCTAGCTCTGCTTACCTTCGAGAAAAGCTTTCAGCCGACGCGAACGCGACGGGTGACGCAGCTTTCTGAGGGCCTTGGCTTCGATCTGGCGAATACGTTCGCGGGTGACGGCAAAATGCTGGCCGACCTCTTCGAGAGTGTGCTCAGAGCCGGTGTTACCAAGGCCGAAACGCATTTTGATGACCTTTTCCTCGCGTGGTGTTAGCGTTGCAAGTACCTCGTCGGTGATCTCTCGTAGGTTTGAGAACGTCACACTCTCAGTCGGATTTAATATCGATTTGTCCTCGATAAAATCGCCGAGATGCGAATCTTCCTCTTCTCCGATCGGCGTTTCGAGCGAGATCGGTTCTTGAG
>JBEBGA010000224.1:0-5353 GCA_040081695.1 Pyrinomonadaceae bacterium | reverse complement strand
CTTGCCTTGGCGTTCCATGTTTCGCTGGATCTTGGCGATGTAGAGCTTTGCGATCTCGCGGACCTCGTCCATCGTGAGCGGTGCAAAGATGACGATCTCGTCGATGCGGTTGCGAAACTCGGGCGTAAAACGCTCTTCGGCGGCTTTCATCACATCGCCGCGGATCTGTTTCATACTGCCCAGCGATTTCTGGCCAAACCCGAGCGGCTGCTCGTATTTTTTGAAATTACCCGAACCGAGATTTGACGTCATGATGACGATCGCGTCGGACAGGTAAACCTTTTTACCGCGTCCGTCGGTGATCCAGCCCTCGTCAAAAGCCTGTAGGAAGATGTTCATCAGATACGGCGAAGCCTTTTCGACCTCGTCGAGCAGCAGCACCGTGTAAGGATTGTCGCGAAGCTGCTCTGTGAGCAAACCGCCGCGTTCTGACCCGACGATGCCGCGCGGCATACCGATCAGTTTTTCGATGCCAATGGTACCGTCGCCGTATTCGGACATATCGATGCGGACCATCTTGCTCTCGTCGCCAAACATAAATTCGGCAACCGCTTTGGCAAGCTCGGTCTTTCCGACGCCGGTCGGGCCGAGGAAAAGCAGCACGCCGTCGGGCGCATAATGATTTTCTTTGAGCGGGCCCTTGTTAAGACGCAGGCGTTCGGCAACCGCGCGTACAGCGTCGTGTTGTCCGATCACACGATTTCCGAGGTCGGCTTCCATAGCCGAAAAACGGTCGGACGTGTCGCGGTAGATCATATCCTTAGGAATACGCGATTCCTGTGAAATGACATCGATGATATGCTCAGGCCGCACGATCATGTCGGTAAGTTCGCCGATCTCGACCTTGACCGAAGCCGTGTCGAGCCAGCCGATCGCCTTGTCCGGCAGGTGCAGATTGCGGATGTATTTTGGCGACATCTCGAGAGCCATATTGATGGCCTCGTCCGAGATCGTGACCGAGTAATTTTTCTCCAGCCGCGGCCGCACACCGAGCAAGATCTCTTTGGTCTCGTCGATGGTTGGCTCGGCGACGTTGACTAGGCGAAAACGCCGGGCGAGAGCCTCGTCGTCGCTGATGTATTCTTTGTATTCGGTAATCGTGGTCGCACCGATGATCCTCAGTTCGCCGCGGGCGAGAGCCGATTTGAACATATTCGCCGCATCCGACGTCGTCCCCATCGCGGCTCCGGCACCGATGATGGTGTGAGCTTCGTCGATGAAAAGGATAATGTTGTCTTTTTCTTTGACCTCGTCAATGATGCCTTTGATACGCTCCTCGAACATTCCGCGGAGCATCGTCCCCGCAACAAGTCCGCCCATCTGCAGCTGCACAATGTGCGAATCGCGCAGACGTGCCGGAACTTTTTCCGGCTCCAGCTCGATCAGACGCGCGAGTCCCTCGACGACAGCAGTTTTGCCGACGCCGGGTTCGCCCACAAGCATCGGCGAATTTGACCGCTCGCGGTGCGAGAGGATCTCGATCATCTGACGGATCTCCATGTCGCGGCCGATGGTCGGCGGGATCTTGTCCTGACGGGCCATCTTGTTCATCGAAACGCCAAAATGACGCAGGAAACTAGGCAGCTCGTATTTTTGCCGGACGCGTTCCTCTTCTTTTTCACGCTTGCGGATACGCGTGCGGGCGCTCTGAGCGACCTCTTCGGACGGCACTCCCAGATTTTGCAGCACGTCATTTAGGACGCTGCGTTCGTCGTTTGATAGGACGTAAAAAATGTCGGCGGCATCGATAACGCGGCGGCCTTGCGAACGTGCACGGTCCATCGCGCGTTTGAACAGCTCGGTCGTCTCGGGAGCGATACGGTAACCCTTGCCGCTGTGTTGGCGGCCGTCCTCCATTCGCTTTTCGATCAGCAGCTTGACCGAACGCGGGTCGACGGCGAGATCGCGCATCGTCGAGGTAAAAAGCTCGTCCTCTTCGAATGTGATCGCGTGCAGGATATGCTCGATCGAAACATAATTCTGCTCGCGTTTTTTGGATTCGCCGAGGGCGGTCTCCAAAATCCGTTGTCCGCTCTCGCTAAACTTATCCTTGTATGCGTCTATATCTGCCATAAAACCCTTGTGTGAACTCAAAAACTACGATGCCAACGGAGGGGAGTTGATTTGCCTAAATTCAATAATAACATTTGCCGCAAGGCGCCGAAAAGGAAATTCCGTTTTGCCGGTCGGCGGCCTATTCACCGGCAGAATCAGCCATCGCCTTGCCGACCTGAACACGTGCGGGACGCAACAATTTGTCGCCAAACTTATAGCCGCGCGAATATTCTTTGATGATCTTTCCGTCTTCTTCGGCGGGTGCCATATCGACCGCCTCGTGCAGCTCAGGGTCAAAATCCGCCCCAACCGATGCGATCGGCTCGACCCCAACGCTGATCAATGCTTGTTCAAAGCTGCGTGCCGTGCCGATCACCCCGCTCCGCAAATGATCGACGGACGGATCGGTCTCACTAGCCGCGACCGCGAGATTGAGGTTGTCGAGCACGGGCAACAGCGTCGTTAGAAAATTAAACTGAGCCTGCTTTGACCGATCCTCAAGCGTTTTCATCAAACGCGAGCGCATTTCTGACGTTTCGCGTTCGAGATTGGCCTTTGCCTCTTCAAATTTTGCCTGTACACCGACGAGCTTTGATTCCGCAGCTTCGCGCCGCTCCATCTCGGCCTTGAGAGCGGCTTCGAGCACGATCTCATTTACCGATTTCGTCGGCTCGGCTTGTCTTTCGTCCTCTGCGACCATCTCGCCGTCAGCGTTAAATCGGCGTTTGTCGTTGACGGGGATCTTTCCCTCGTCCTCTGCGTCGATAATTATTTCTTCGTCGTTCATCTTGTCTCTTTTAAACACTATATATAAATACTAAGCCTTTCCGTCCGGAGTTCCAACTTTAGTTGGCCGACGCCTTTTTTCCGCCGGAAGTTGGGGTAAATTTCATCTCGCCGTTCTCAGCCGAAACGCGAACCGTGCTGCCGCCGGCGATGTCGCCTTTAAGCAAACTTACCGCAAGCGGATTTTGCACCAGCGTCTGTATCGCACGTTTTAACGGACGCGCTCCATAAACCGGGTCATAACCCTCTTGGACGATCAGATCTCTAGCCGAATCATCAAGCTCCAACTTAATACCGCGATCCTCGAGATTTCTTCGCAGTTTTTCAAGCTGGACATCGATGATCTGGCCGATCTGGTCTTTCGACAACTGGTCAAACACGACGATGTCGTCGATACGGTTTAGAAACTCCGGCTTAAAATGATCGCGCAGAACCTGCAGCACATCTTTTCTGATATCGCGATCTACGAGCGGATTTTCGGCACCCGCCTGTATCTCACGCGAGCCGAGATTTGACGTCATTATTAATACGGTGTTCTTAAAATCAACAACGCGGCCCTTGCTGTCCGTCAGACGGCCGTCATCGAGGATCTGCAATAGCACATTAAATACGTCAGGGTGCGCCTTTTCGATCTCGTCAAAGAGCACTACCGAATAAGGCCGGCGGCGAACCGCCTCGGTCAATTGGCCGCCCTCTTCGTAGCCGATGTAGCCCGGAGGTGCACCGATCATACGGGCGACGGCATGCTTTTCCATATACTCCGACATATCGAGCCGGATCATCGCCTTTTCATCGTCAAAGAGAAATTCGGCCAAAGCCCGAGCCGTTTCGGTCTTACCAACACCTGTCGGACCTAAGAAAATAAATGAACCGACCGGACGATTCGGATCCTGCAAACCGGCACGGGCACGGCGGACGGCATTTGCCACTGCTGACAAGGCTTCGTCTTGTCCGATGACGCGTTTGCGAAGACCCAACTCCATCTCGACGAGCTTTTGCATTTCACCCTGCAGCATTTTCGTGACCGGAACGCCCGTCCATTTGGCGACGACCTCAGCTACATCTTCTTCGTCAACCTCTTCTTTTAGATACACGCCATCCTGCTGCAGCTCGGCGAGATGTGCCTGCTCGGTCTCAAGTAATTTTTCGAGCTCAGGGATGCGGCCATACTGTATCTCGGCCGCCTTGGTCAGATCGCCCGCCTGCCGTGCCTGTTCAAGCTCGAGCTTGGCTTGCTCAAGCTCGCCTTTGGCGGTGCGCATCTTTTCGATCTCTTCTTTTTCCGATTGCCACTTCGCCTTCATCGCCGACGATTTTTCGTTCAGATCGGCGATACGCTTTTCGATATCATCGAGCCGAGATTTTGATTTCTCATCCGTCTCGCGGGTCAGAGCCTGACGCTCGATCTCAAGCTGCAAGATCTCGCGCTCGAGCACGTCGATCTCCTGCGGCAGCGAATCGATCTCGATACGAATGCGCGAAGCGGCCTCGTCAATAAGGTCGATGGCCTTGTCCGGCAAAAAGCGGTCGGTGATGTAACGATTTGAAAGCGTCGCGGCCGCAACAATCGCCGCATCTTTGATACGAACACCGTGATGAACCTCGTATCTTTCTTTCAGTCCGCGAAGGATCGCGATCGTGTCCTCGACCGTCGGTTCGCCGATATAGACCTGTTGAAATCGGCGTTCGAGTGCCTTGTCCTTTTCAATATATTTTTGATATTCGGCGAGTGTCGTCGCACCGACCGCACGCAAGGTGCCGCGAGCGAGTGCTGGTTTGAGCATATTCGACGCATCGATCGCGCCTTCGCTGGCACCAGCTCCGACGAGCGTGTGCAGCTCGTCAATAAATAGAATGATCTGCCCCTCGGCCTTTTCGATCTCGTTTAGGACTGCTTTCAAACGGTCTTCAAATTCGCCTCGATATTTCGCTCCGGCAAGCATGGCGCCGAGGTCGAGAGATACAAGACGTTTGTTCTTGAGTGTTTCGGGAACGTCACCTGAAACTATTCGCTGGGCAAGCCCTTCAACAATTGCGGTCTTACCCACGCCCGGTTCGCCGATGAGGACAGGATTATTTTTCGTACGGCGCGATAGGATCTGTATCGCACGGCGGATCTCGTCGTCGCGGCCGATGACCGGGTCGAGTTTGCCTTTGCGGGCGCGTTCGGTCAGGTCCTGAGCGTATTTTTCGAGCGACTTGAAATTTTCTTCGGCGTTGGGGTCGGTGATCTTTGACCCGCCACGCATGTCGGTTATTACTTTTTCGAGGTCGTCACGGGTCACGCCGTTCGAACGCAAAATGCGGCCGGCATCGCCCTCTTTTTCATCGGCGATGGTCATCAGCAGATGCTCGGTGGACATATAGTCGTCCTGCATCTTTTCGGCTTCTTTCTGAGCGTTCTGAAAAACCGTATTGGTTCGCGAGCTGAAATATTGCTGCCCGCCCGAAACCTGCGGAAACTTGGCGATCGCCGCCTGGACCTCAGCCGCAACCGTCTGAGCATTGGCAC
>JBEBGA010000223.1:0-5378 GCA_040081695.1 Pyrinomonadaceae bacterium | reverse complement strand
GTATTCAGCTACCTTCCGGTAAAAGTGGGCGATACCATGAACGACGAAAAAGCAGCGCAGGCTATCCGCGCTCTTTTCGCGACCGGGTTTTTCCGGGACGTGACACTCGAAGTGGATGGCGCAACACTCGTCGTCGTAGTGCAAGAGCGCCCGTCCATTGCGCAGATCGACTTTACCGGCCTTAAGGAGTTTGATAAGGATGCGTTGCTGAAAAGCCTTCGGCAAATTGGTCTTGCGGAAGGTCGCATTTTTGACAAAAGCGTCGTAGATCGTGCGGAGCAGGAATTGAAGCGTCAATACCTGTCACGCGGAAAATATGCCGCAGAGGTGAGCACAACGATTACGCCGCTGGAGCGGAATCGAGTGTCCATCAATTTTGGCGTCGTGGAAGGAGATTCGTCCAAGATCCGCCAGATATCGATCATTGGCGCAAAAGTGTTCACGGAAAAGCAGTTAACAAGCCTTTTCTATCTGCGCGAACCCGGAATGATGACCTGGTTCAGCAAGCAGGATCAGTATTCTCGCCAAAAGCTCTCGGCCGACCTCGAAGCACTGCGTTCGTTTTATCAGGATCGGGGATATCTTGAGTTTAATATCGATTCCACTCAGGTATCGATTACGCCCGACAAGAAGGAAATTTACATCACGATCGGTATCACGGAGGGCGAGAAATACACCGTTTCCGATATCAAGGTCGGCGGGCAACTCCTGATTCCTGAAGAAGAGATTCGCAAACTTATCTCAATCAAGCCGGGTGAGGTGTTCTCTCGGGTTAAGCTGACGGAATCAACCAAGAAGATTAATGACAGGTTGGGCAATGATGGCTATGCATTCGCCAACGTCAATGCGGCGCCAGAGTTAAACAAAGAAAAAAAGGAAGCGGCTTTCACCTTTTTCATCGATCCCGGTCGGCGTGTGTACGTTCGGCGTATCAACGTAGCCGGAAACGCGCGTACTCGTGATGAAGTAATTCGACGCGAAATGCGGCAGGTAGAGGGCGGTTGGTATGCTGTGGATAAGATCACGCTTTCGCGACAGCGCATCGACAAGCTGGGTTACTTCAATGAAGTTAATGTAGAAACGCCTGCGGTGCAGGGCACTACGGATCAAGTGGACGTCAATGTAACCGTTGTGGAAAAACCAACAGGCAGCGTGCTGTTGGGCGCTGGTTTTGGCAGTGGATCGGGTTTGCTGCTATCGGGTTCAGTAACGCAAAACAATATATTCGGCTCGGGAAAACATGTATCCGCTGCGGTAAATTCGGGGAAAGTGAATACTGTGTATTCCTTGTCCTACACTGATCCTTATTTTACGGTGGATGGTGTGAGCATAGGCTACGACCTTTATCACCGTAAGGTTGATGCAGCGGAAAACGGTTTGGGTCAATATGAGACGAAAACCACGGGCGCTGGCGTCAGATTTGGTGTTCCCATCAGCGAGATCGACACCATTAATTACGGGCTAGTCTTTGAAGCCACAAGCATTAAGACTTTTACGGACAGCCCGTTATTTTATACGGACTACGTTGCCACCTTTGGCGCCAGTAATCGAGCGCTGATCGCCAATATTGGCTGGGCACGCGATGGAAGGGATTCATTGATCTATCCCACAACGGGTAGCTATCATCGCGCTTATGCTGAAAGCGGGGTGCCGGGAGGCACACTGCGCTATTACAGAGGCTCATATCAGTATCAAAAGTATTTTCCTTTGACACGCGATTACACAGTAATGTTGAACGGCGAAATCGGCTATGGCGATGGTTTCGGCAACAGGCCCTTACCGTTCTTCAAGAACTTCTTTGCCGGCGGTGTGAGTTCAATAAGAGGCTACAAATTGAATACGGTTGCACCAAGGGATGGTAACGGTGACCCGCGTGGCGGCAATCGAAAACTTCTTACCAATGCAGAGTTCTTATTTCCGTTTCCGGGTTTGACCAATGACCGGTCAGTCAGAATGAGTGCGTTCTTCGATGCGGGAATGGTTACCGATAAAAAATATGATTTCGGCGAGATGCGTTATTCGACCGGGCTTTCTGTTTTGTGGGTGTCTCCTTTTGGACCTCTTAAACTCAGCGCAGGAATTCCGCTGACAAATAAAGTCGAGGATCGTAAACAGCCTTTCCAATTTACGTTTGGCGGTGCGTTCTAGTGCGTGTTTATTTTAGGATGATTTTCATGGGATGGCGCTGCAGCGTCTGTATATTGATGTTCGCAACATGCGGATTCGTCACCACGGTTTCGCATGCTGCTGATATAAAAATTGGCTTCATTGATGCTGAGAGGGTAAATCGGGAGTCGGCGCCTGCCGACCAGGCCAGCAAGCGGCTGGAGAAGGAATTCCAGCCTCGCGTGCAAGAACTTCAGCGTCTTGAAGGGCAAGTGAAAGCGGCGCAGGTGCAGCTGGAAAAAGATGCGCTAACATTGAGCGAAAATGACCGTCGCAAGCGTGAACAAGACTTATCGCGTCAGATCGTCGATTTGCAGCGCAGGCAGCGTGAATACACGGAAGATTTGAATTTGCGGCGCAATCAGGAGCTTGCCAGTTTGCTTGAGCGTGCGAACAAGATTATCCGCCAGATTGCGGAATCGGAGAAGTATGACCTAATCCTCCAGGAGGCGGTGTTTCGCAGCCCCCGTGTTGATATTACTGATCGAGTGCTGAAGGCACTGGCCGACGGAAAATAGTCTGCGGGTGTCGCAGCCACGCAGCCGCTTTGAATTTTTCGCACCATGATCAATAGGTATCGAGAATACAGTCTGGGGCAGCTGGTGCAGGCGCTGGGTGGAGAGGTTGTAGGCGATCCATGCGTAAAAGTGAAGCGGGTGGGTACACTTGAAAACGCATCTGTTGACGCTATTACGTTTGTGACCGGCGAGCGATTTCTTCCGCAGCTGCCGCGCACACGAGCCGGGGCCGTCATCCTCTCGACGGCACACAAAAATGCCACAACGTTGCCGCGAATCGTTTGTAGTAATCCGTATGCATATTTTGCGCGCGTCTCGGCATTGATCAATCCAACGGAGCCAGTCGAGACTGGAGTGCATTCCAGCGCGACCGTGCCCATTTCAGCGAAATTGGGCGTGAGCGTCAGTATCGGTCCAAATGCCGTGCTTGGAGAAGATGTGATCCTCGGTGACCATGCGATTATCGGCGCGAATAGTTATCTCGGCGATCGTGCCAATGTTGGTAGAGGCACTAGGATTTTTCCGAACGTAACTATCTATCACGACTGCCGAATCGGCGCCCATTGTGTGGTTCATGCCGGTGCCGTGATTGGCGCGGACGGCTTCGGCATCGCGCCTGAAGAGGGTGCGTGGATTAAAGTGCCGCAAGTGGGTTGCGTGGTGATCGGTAACGATGTCGAGGTTGGCGCAAATACCACCATCGACCGGGGCGCGATTGATGATACGATTATTGAGGACGGTGTAAAACTTGATAACTTGATTCAGATCGCGCATAACGTGCATGTAGGCGCTCATACTGCGATTGCCGCTTGCACTGGCATTGCAGGCAGTGTGCATATCGGGCGCAGGTGCCGCATCGCCGGAGCTGTAGGGATTGCCGGGCATCTCTCTATTGGCGATGACGTGGAAATTTCCGCTAAAACACTTGTTACGAAATCGATTCCTGAACCCGGCATCTACAGTGGTGGATATCCGTTCGAAGCGAATCGTGCGTGGCGTCGTAACGCGGCTCAGATAAGGCATTTGGACGAATTGGTAAAAACAGTGAAACAACTCGAAAAACGCCTTGTCGAGATGGAAAGGAACCTGCCTTGAACAGCATGAATATCCACAAGGTGCTGGAATATCTTCCGCATCGCTATCCTTTTCTGTTGATTGACAGGGTGCTGTCCTATGACCCGGGAAAAGATCTGCACGCGCTCAAAAATGTGACTATTAATGAGCCGTTCTTTAGCGGTCACTTTCCGCATCATCCCGTTATGCCAGGCGTGCTCATTATCGAGGCAATGGCGCAGGCAGCTGCCATTCTGTCATTTGTCACGATGGGCGAAAAATCGGACGACAAGTCCGTATATTATTTTGTCGGCATCGACAATGCTCGCTTTAAGAAACCGGTTACAGCCGGCGATGCGCTGCAAATACATGTAACGCTGGAGCGGCACATGCGCGGTGTATGGAAATTCAAGGCGACCGCGCATGTTGATAATGTTTTGGCCGCAGAAGCCGAACTGTTGTGCGCCGTGCGCGATATCGAAAAATAGCGCTTACAAGATCGCGCGATATTTTCTTTGAACACCCGTATACATCCTACAGCACTGATTGATGGCTCGGCGCGGCTTGCTGCCGATGTTGAGGTAGGCGCGTACAGCATTATCGGCCCTCATGTTGAAATCGGCCCAGCCTCATGCATTGGGCCACACGTGATTATCAATGGGCATACTCGTATTGGGGCAAACAATCGAATTTTTCAGTTCGTATCTCTAGGTGAAATTCCGCAGGATAAAAAATATGCAGGAGAGCCCACTCGTCTGGAGATTGGTGATAACAACACCATACGCGAATTCTGCACGTTTAATTGCGGTACAGCGCAGGACGCAGGCGTAACACGAATCGGCAATAATAACTGGATCATGGCCTACGTGCATCTGGCGCATGATTGTCAGATTGGCAGCCATACGATTTTTGCGAATAACGCTCAACTCGCTGGTCACGTGCATGTCGGCGATTACGCTATCCTGGGCGGATTTACCGTCGTGCATCAATTTGTACGCATCGGCGCGCATAGTATTACAGCGATGGGCACGATCGCGCTACAGGACATTCCGCCTTTCATTACGGCTTCGGGTAATCCCGCACGGCCTTTTGGTCTCAATTCCGAAGGACTGAAGCGCCGTGGTTACAGCGCCGAGACGCTCTCCGCACTCAAACGTGCCTACAAGACGCTATATAAGGCTGGAGACACGCTGGCGCAAGCCAAATCCAATCTCGCCGAACAGTCGCTTGCCTGCGCCGAGATTCAGCCGTTGATTGATTTTCTGGCAGTAGCTGGCCGCGGCATTATTCGCTAGCAGGACATGATTGAAGCACCCGCAACCGCGCCTGTCATCGGATTGGTAGCGGGCGAAGCCTCCGGCGATTTGCTCGGTGCGCATCTTGTAGAGGCACTCAAGGCACGCCGACCAGATCTGCAATTTGTCGGTATTGCCGGACCGCGCATGCTCGCGAGTGGTGTCAATGCGCTATTTCCGATGGAGAAACTGGCGGTACGCGGCTATGTCGAGGTATTGAAGCATTATCTGGAAATCGTGTCGATCCGACGAGAGGTGAAGCGACATTTTCTCGCGCAACCGCCAGCGATGTTCATCGGGATCGATGCACCAGACTTCAATCTGAATTTGGAATTCGCGCTCAAGC
>JBEBGA010000222.1:0-5412 GCA_040081695.1 Pyrinomonadaceae bacterium | reverse complement strand
TGATCTTTAAATGAAAAATATATTGTTCCTTTCGTTGTCGCTGTTTGTTTTTGCATTGTCAGGTTTTTCGCAGCCCGGTGACGCGGCAAAAGCGGCTGCACCGCAAAAAGCTGCATCAGCAGAAACTCAGCCCGGTGATATTGCCAAGGCGACGCTTCTGGCACACGGTGGCGACAAGCTAAAAAAGCTACAAGCACTGGTTACAAAGGGTTCGGTTGATATGAATGTTTTCGGCCAGTCGATGCCTGGTGCCTTTTCGACGGCGGTGAACGGGGATAAATACTACTTTGAGATAAACAGTGTCGCCCAGTCGTTAAAGCAGGTGTATGACGGTCAGCAAACCTATTCGTCAATTCAGGGCTTTGTGCTGCCTCCGCTGACGACGCTCGGGTTTCCCGTTCTCCAGCGGATCGGTGATAGCGGATATGTTATTACGGCCCTGCCGGAATTGAAAAGGAAAAAGCGCGGATTTCGTATTACAACCCCTGAGGGCTATTACACGGATTTTTATGTCGATGAAAAGACGAGCCTACTCAAAGGGTATGAATCGAGCTACAGTTTTGGCGACCGGACGGTGACGACAGCAGTCGAAGTGGATGAAACCCAGACGGTCGAGGGGCTGGTAGTGCCAAAGAAATATTCGCAGCGTTTTGATCTGGGATCAATTACGGCCTATGCAACATTTAAGACCAAAGACATCATGGTCAACCCGCAGATGGACGCGAGTGCCTTTGCGATACCTAAATAATAGACTATTTAGCGAAACGACTGGATCTCCACCAGTCGACAGTGCGGCGAAGACCTTCTTCTAAACCTACTTTTTGTTCATACCCGAGCCATTCGACCGCTCGGGTATTGTCTGCCTGCGAATCGCGGACATCGCCTTTGCGCGGGGCCTGATGATCGGCTTGAACATTCTCTTTGCCGGTAATTTTCTTTAGAACGCTCAATAATTCATTAAGCGTGATGCGGTCGCCGTTCGCGACGTTGAGGGTCTCGCCAATTCCTTTTGCAGCGTTCATCGCCTTGATGTTAGCATCAACGACGTTGTCGATATACGTGAAATCACGTGAATGTTCGCCGTCTCCATATATGACCGGTGTTGTATTGGTCATCAACGCATCAACAAACCGAGAGATAACGCCGGAATACATTGATGCCGGATTTTGCCGCGGGCCGAATACATTAAAGTACCTCAGCGACATCGTTTCAAGACCGTACACATTGTTGAATGAGCGGCAATAAAATTCGCCGGTGATCTTTGCAACGGCATAAGGCGAGAGCGGGTCGGGACGCATCGTCTCGACCTTTGGCAGAACGGGTTGATCGCCATAGGCCGAGCTGGAGGCGGCGTAGATAACGCGGCGGACACCAACATCTTTTGATTTGATCAGCAGCTTTAGCGTCGCGTTGACACAGGCTTCGTGTGTTTCGCCCGGATCATCGACCGAGCGTGGCACGCTGGGCAGAGCGGCTTCGTGAAAGACTATCTCGCATCCGTCGATAGCTTTTGAGAGAGCGGCATCATCATTGATATCGCCTTCGACAAAATCAAAATCGCCGTCGATCTCCTCAAGATTTTCGCGAAATCCGGTTACAAGATTATCAATGATCGTGACCTTTGCCCCCTGGCGGATCAATTCGCCGGCAAGATTAGAGCCAATAAATCCCGCACCGCCCGTAACCAAAACTTTGCTTGATAGCGACATATTTCTATTAACGTCCAACCCCGACGTATTCAAACCCAAGCTCGATCATATCCTGCGGCTCGTAAATATTGCGAAGATCAGCGATCTTTGGTGTTGTAAGCAGTGATTTGACCCGTTCCATATCAAGGGCACGAAACTGATTCCATTCCGTGGTGAGTACCAAGGCATCAGCTCCATCAATGGCTTCGTATTCATCATTGGCGTAGGCGATATCCGGCAGGTAATGTTTTGCTTCGGCCATTGCCACAGGGTCAAATGCCGTGACGCTGCCGCCGCGAGCGATCACTGCCTTAATGATATCAATTGCCGGTGACTCACGCATATCGTCGGTCTCGGGTTTAAATGAAAGACCAAGAATACCGATCCGTTTACCGCTAATGCCGCCGACAAGCTTTTCGATCTTTTCGATCATTACGTCACGCTGGCGCTCGTTTGCCTCAATGACCGCATCGACAATACGTGTTTCAACGCCAAATTGGTCAGCCACGGTCGTCAGTGCCCGGGTATCTTTGGGAAAACAAGAGCCACCGTATCCGGGGCCGGGATGCAGGAATTTGCGGCCGATCCGATTATCCATACCCATTCCGCGGGCGACATCGTGAACGTCACACCCGATAGCATCGCAAAGATTGGCTATCTCATTGATAAATGTGATCTTAGTTGCCAGGAAAGCGTTTGCCGCGTACTTGATAAGTTCGGCGGCCTCAAGCGATGTAATAACGATCGGCGTTTCGATCAAATAGAGCGGGCGGTAAAGCTCTTTCATTACGTCGATGGCACGCGGATCGTTACTGCCGATCACGACACGATCGGGTCGCATAAAATCAGTGATCGCTGCTCCTTCGCGTAAGAACTCAGGGTTAGATGCCACGCCAAACTCAGTATCAGTCAAGAGATTGGCTGTAACAAATTCTCGTAGCCACTTGCCGGTTCCAACCGGGACCGTCGATTTGGTAACTAGCACCTTGTAGCCATTCATTGCCTCAGCTACATCTTTTGCAGCCTGGCGATAATAGCTCATGTCGGGTGAGCCGTCGGGTTGGGGCGGCGTTCCAACGGCTAGAAACACAACGAGCGCGTTTTCGACCGCGTGTTTGATATCCGTTGTAAAATGGAGCCGTTTTGCGGCTACGTTCTTTTCGACGATCTTATCGAGGCCTGGCTCATAGATCGGGATAATACCGCGATTTAGGTTTTCAACTTTTTCCCGGTCAACATCGACGCATGTAACGTCAACGCCAAACTCTGCGAAACACGCCCCTGTTACGAGGCCAACATATCCGGTGCCGATTACTGCTATGTGCATAGAGGAATTAATTAGGTAGCAAGAAGACTATAAAGTATCAATAGAATCAAAAATGGGCAAAATTATGCGGGTCACGTCTAAAACATGACCCGCATAATTGTAAGTTGAAATAGGTGATTAACGAGTTGGGCTGACAACGGTACCGGAGCCACCAAGACCGTCGTTACCGCCACGCGTTCCGGCCCATATGCCAACACCAGCAGCAGCTGCTGCAAGTGCGATCAGCCAAGGATAGCCTGCGAAAGCCGGCGGCGTTCCCGAACCAGGACGCATACATGGTTTGCAGCCTGCCTGGCCCATTGTGCCAGCCATTGCTGATGCCCCAGCGGCAACCTGCTTGTCACTAGCTCCTTCGCGCATCGTGACTACGCCTGATGTGGTGTCTACCCATGTGTTAGCACAAGCAGTCTGTACGAAGAAGTTATTGGCCTGGCTTGAATCTGCTATGGATGTTGCATGCTTTGTAGTAACAGTCGCTGCAACTCCTGCCATGGTCGAGAAACGAACTTTACCGGAATCGAGCATTCCGATAATGCTGCTGTCCGTAAAATTAAGGGTGACCGTTGTTTCTTCCTGAACCTCAACACGTCCAAGCTTGCCAAGGCTGACAACCGCACTCGATCCTTTAGCGGTCGAGATCGACGATCCTGATGTGATCGTTGAGTTCGAAACAGCAGTCTGACCGTTGACCGTAACCTGTCCGGTAACGGTGATGTCGCCACCGGCAACCAGCGGTCCAGCGAGTGCAATCATCGAAGAAACACTGATAAGTGTTGCAAGGGTGGTTAAAGTGACTAATTTACGAGCAATGTTTTTGCCTAGCATCTGGTTTAATCTCCTCCTGAAAATCGATCCTATTTCAAATATATAACTGTTTGAGACATTATGTTGAATAACTAGCAAATCCGTATTTCAGAATCTGCGATATTGTCTCAAAAATCAACTCTCTCAATCTTTTACACGAAATAATGCCTCGTGTCAATCAAATCAGGGCTGTCAACCGAAAAAGATCAAGAGATAAAGTTTCCCGTGGCTTAAAATTGTCTAAGCAAGGATTTGATTCATATTTATAGCACAGTTCTTTTCTGAATCAAAGGCAAAACAAGAAAAAGATAATATTTATTGCAAAGGTAACAAGGTCCTTTTTTGCAAGATCACAAATGTGACTAGATCTCGGCGGCATCTTTGTTGCCAGCCATTGCAAATTTTGTTCTAATTCCCTCAGTTCAGAATATATTTACGGAGATATTATCGATATGAAAGTTAGAGGAATTTTCCTGACAGCAGTGTTATTCGCGATAGGTATTACGGCCTCTTGCTCAAGCGGGCCAAAAGAAAAACGGATCAAGATCGGCTTTGCTATGGACACGCTTAAGGAGGAACGATGGCAGCGGGATAAAGATGCTTTTGAGGCTCACTGCAAACATCTCAATGCCGATTGCGTTGTGACGGTTGCTGATAATAAGGCAGACAAGCAGGCGAACGATGTAGATAACTTATTGACGCAGGGAATCGATGTGCTGGTGATCGCTCCGCACGATGCCACCCAGGCGGCATCAATGGTGGAAAAGGCAAAGTCGCAGAATGTACCAGTTATTAGCTATGACCGCCTCATCAATTCCGACAAGATAGACGTATATATCTCGCATCAGGTTCCTGTTATCGGTAAAAAGATCGCCGAATACGCTATTCAAAAACAGCCGAAGGGGAATTATGTGATCGTCAACGGATCTTCCAAGGACAATAACGCCGTCATTATGAATAAGGAGTATATGACGCTGTTAAAGCCCCTTGTTGATAAAGGTGACATCAAGATCGTCGCTGAAAATTATGTTGACGACTGGAAGCCCGAACTTGCTCTCAACTTTACCGAAAACTCGCTTACGCAAAACAATGACGATATTCAGGCGTTTGTCGTTTCCAACGACGGAATGGCCGGCGGCGTTATATCGGCTCTTGCAAAACGCGGGCTCGCGGGAAAAGTGCTCGTCACCGGCCAGGACGCCGGCCTCGAAGCATTGCAAAATATTGCGGAGGGCAAACAGTCGATGACCGTTTATAAACCGATCATTCCGCTCGCAAACGCCGCTGTCGAGGCTGCGGTCAAGCTTGCAAAAAAAGAAAAGCTCGACACTAAGCCTTTTATGAACGACGTGCTCAAAAAAGAAGTGCCGTCAATTTTGCTTGAGGTGACATCCGTCGATAAGGCAAATCTGATGGACACCGTTATTAAGGATGGCTTTGCAAAGTACGACGACGTCTATAAAAACGTGCCCGTAGCGGATCGTCCTAAGAAGCCGACGAGCTAGGTGAATCAATGCCAAAAGTCGTCTTAGCCGCCGATCTCGGCGGGACAAACTTGCGGATCGCGACCGTCGATAGTGGCGGCAATATCCT
>JBEBGA010000599.1:0-1314 GCA_040081695.1 Pyrinomonadaceae bacterium | reverse complement strand
CTCTTCCTGCTCGCGACCGGGGTCGGCGATGCCGGCATTGTGCACGCGCTCGCGCAGCGGGAAGACGGTCTCGTCCAGCGAGAGCGGCGCGGAGGGGGAGGTCATGGGAGGGCGGAGAGGAGCTCGGCCAGGCGCGCGCGCGCGCGGAGGGGCGCGAGGGCCAGGCGGAAGACCTTCGAGCGCGAGGAGTGTCCCCGAAGGAGCTCGACGGAGGAAGGGCGCAGGTCGAACAGCTCCGCCAGGAGCCGCGCCGCGGCCTCGTTGGCACGCCCGCCCTCGGGCGGAGCGGCCACCGCCAGGCGCAGGACGCCGTTCCAGCTCCCGGCCACGCCCGTGCGGCGCGCACCCGGTTGCAGGCGCACGGTGAGGTGCACGGCGTCGTCTCCGGCCGGCGTGAGCCCGTGCTCGACGCTCACCGCGCGGCGCGCCGCCAGTCGGCGCCGCTCGAGAGCAGGGCGACGAGCGTCGTGCCCTCGCCCTCGGCGAGCAGCGTCTCGAGCTGGAAGACGGCGCGCGTGAAGGCGCGCTCCTGGGCCGCGGCCAGGGCCACGGACAGGGCCGCGCCGGCGGACGCTTCGCGCGCGCAGGCCTCGCTCTCGTCGGCCAGCTTGGCGTCCGCGCACCAGGTCGCGGCCTGCGCGAAGCCGGTCTCCAGTGCGGCGAGCTCGGCCGGCTGCAGGAAGCCGCGTCCGCCGCCGTCGAGCATCTCGCGCGCGAGCTCGGCCGCGCGCGCGACGCAGCGCAGGAGCGCGGCCACGCCGCGCGCCTCGGCCGCGTTCCACTCGCGCGTCAAGCGTCCGTCGAAGAGCTGGCGGAACCACTCGGCGTCGCCGCGCGCTTCCCTCCAGGACACGAGCTCGAGCGCGCCGTCCTTCTCGAAGACGAGCCCCGTCTCGCGCACCTCGCGCAGCTCGCGCAGCTTCTTCGTGCGCGGGTCGGCGACGCTCTTGCGCCGGAACTCGCCGGCCGCGAAAGCCTGCGCGAGGGCCGTGACCGCCGCGCGCGCGCCGGTGAACTCGCTCTGCAGGTGCGCACAGGCCCCGAGCTCGCCGAGCTCGGGCGCGAGCGCGTCCAGTCGCCGCTCGAGGGCCGCGAAATCGAGCGCGACGACTTCGCCCGCCAGACCCGAGCCCGGGCCGAGGGCCGTGCCGAGCGCGAGCCGACGCGTGCGCTCGGTGTTGGCGCGGTAGAAGCGCTCCTCCTCGTCGACGCGCGCGCGGCGCGTGGCGAGCTCGTCGCGCAGGGCCTTGATGCCCACCAGGCGCGCGCCGTCGCCGGGGCTCGAGTCGAGCTCGGTGAAGAGCGGCTCGAGCG
>JBEBGA010000019.1:0-19299 GCA_040081695.1 Pyrinomonadaceae bacterium | reverse complement strand
ACGTCATGGGACGCGTGCACATGCCGCCCCTCGACGATCCGTTTGCGCTGGTACTTCACCGGCAGAAAGTGCCCGGTTGAATAACTCTACTTCGTCAAGTTTTCCATTCAGGAATCTGCCAAGCGAAAGACCGGTCGAATCTGTGTTCGTGATGGCTGGGCGCGGCTTAAAGCCCTCTTTGACACCATTTACGTAGATCGCGATCTCGCTGTTGTCAACGACCGCAGCCACATGATACCAGCGGCCGGTTTGTGCGACTGTGGTACTCGTGACCGTCGTAACCGCACTCGGGCTGCAACCGTCGCCAAGACAGAACCAGAACCTATTGTCCGCCTGTTTTAACAACGACCAACCGTCGCCATTATTGACCGCCTTGCGAACAAGGTTCATGTCACAACCCGCACCCGGATCACAGAACTGGCCCGGTTGTGGGTTGTTCGGATCGCCAAGCGAATCAAGATTGACCCACGTATCGATCGTAAAGTTGTTGGTTCCAAATCGCACCGATGGTGAATTGGGGGCCGTTATTTCATCATCGATACCATCCAGATCAAACGCCTGCCCGACCTTACCAGGTGCAAAAGTCGCACCATTTTGGGCCTGGCCATTATTGCCACCGACCGTGTCATTGGCATTGTTCTGAGCCGGGTACCAAGCTGCCATTCCATCCGGCGGCACTGTGCACTCGTCGTTGAGTATCGTGCCGACGCCTGTTCCGCCACCGACCGCGATCGTGGCGTTATCGACCGGTGTGAGCAAGACGGTAAAGGTTTCATCAGGCTCAAATGTATCATCGCCGTTGATGGTGACCGTTATATCTTTAGAGGTCTCCATCGGTAAAAATACGAGATTACCGGAATTTGTCTCATAGTCATCGTCCGCCACCGTCGCCGAACCGTCATTTGTCTCAAAGTGGACGGTTGACGACAACTCCGTCGGATTGAGTTTAGTTATAGTGAACGTCGCGGTGGTTGTACCCGCACCGTTGGTCTCGAGCACCGGCGGTGCATTATTGATCGAGAATGCCGGAGCCGACTTGCCATCGGGGTTGATCGTAAGCACACCCGTGCCCGGTGAGCCCGCAGTCACGCCAGCGCCGCTGATACCGCTCAGCGTAAGGTTAACAGTCTCTGGCCCCTCAAAGATCGCATCGTCATGGATCTGGATATTATAGACCTTACTGACCTCGCCAGGATTAAACGTCACTCCGGTTGCCGTCAGGTCATCGTAATCATTGCCCGCTCCCGGAGTTGCCGTTCCGGCTGACGTAGCAAAACTAAATGTCGCCGGTGTATCGTGTGCCCCCACACGCGTGACTGTGATCGGAACGGTAACGTTGCCCTCGGTAACCGAATAGGCAGCCGAGCTAAGCTGTATCGTGCTGGTGTGGCACTTACCGCCGCCCGAAGCCGACGCGATGGCCGCGATCTGTGGCTGGGTAAGGGCCTGACCAAAGATCTCGACTTCGTCTATATCACCGGAGAAGAAGCTCGAAACCTGTGAAATGTCACGGATCGCTCCAATAAACATTGGAGCATTGCTATCGTTGATCGACGTTAGCACCGATGACCCCGGATCAAGCGTTGACGAAACCTCAGAGCCATTTACAAACAGGTGGATCGCCTGTCCGCTGATATCGAAGGTCGCGGCAACATGCGAATACGTACCGGTGGGAACCACCGCAAGATCTGACCTGGAGTATCGGTAAGGACTAGTGAGAAGCCCACTTTGCTGCACGAGTAGCTCTAGCCGTCCATCCCGTACACCAAACTCCCATGCGATCTGATTGGTCGAGCTATCATATTTGCTAACGATAGTTCGTAGACCATTTACCGCATCAGGCTTGATCCAAGCATCCACAGTGATAGCATTGGTCGGGCTATTAGCGGTGTTATCAGGAACACTTACATAGGCCGACGTTCCATTTAGAACAAAGCCCTGACCGACCTTTCCGGTGCCAAAAGCGGCCCCATCCTGTAGGGTTCCATTATTCGGACCAACAATGTCAATGGCGTTCGGAGCAGTTCCGCTACCGTCAAACCAGCTAGCCATACCTGCCGGCGGCGGTGTGCATTCGTCATTGAGAATTGTGCCGACGCCTGTACCGGTGCCGATCGTCGCGTTGCTGACGGCGGTAAGCAGAACGTTAAATGTCTCGTCCGGCTCAAGCGTCGTATCGCCGTTGACCGTAACCGTTACGGTCTCCGTCATCTGTGTCGCCGTGAATGGAACGTCAACGTTCGATCTCGGCTCATAATCGTTATCGGCATCGGTCGCCGACGCGTCCTGTGTCGAAATACGCACAACCGACGGCTGCGAAATATCACCCGTCTTGGTGATCGTAAATATTGCGTTGGTCGTGCCGCCATTGGTTTCGACGACCGAAACGCTGTTAATTGAGAAAGTCGGGTTGGCAATAACATTGACCGTATCGGTTGCATTATTATTACCCTCATCGCTTTCAGTAACTAAGGATCCTGACGGATCGACGGTTGCAATACCTGCCAACCTCGGATTGACCTGGGCACCCGCAGAGCTTGCGGTTGCCGAGAAAGTCACCGTGAACGGACTGTTCGGAGCAATAGCCACGCCACCCGCATTTGCCGTACATGTTAGGTTCTTGCTGCCATCGATCGCGCATGTTGCGTTCGCCAAAGTAGTCGTCGGTGTGCCGTAGGTCATCTCTGGGCCATCCGGCAGATTATCCGCAACAATCATCTGTCCTGCAGGAATTACCGCGCTTGTGTCGCCGATATTGTTTATGGTCAATGTCCAAGTCCACGGGAAACCCGCAAGCACGCTGCCGCCAACGTTGTTGGTCTTGGACATCGTTAGATCAGCGCATTGGACGGTTATCGACACAGGCTGATTGCCGTTATCAAGCTGCACCGATGGTGCAGCCAAACCACAACCTGAGCTGTTATTGTGAGGTGTAAATACCTTAGGCGTCACAACACCGCTAACCGGTATCGTCACTGCCAAAGGCGCATCGACCGAGCCGTGAGAATCTCCGGCAAAGGTAAATGTCCTACCAACCAGAACGGTCGGAGCGACGCCACCGTTGACATCGGCATTGTCGGTGTTCTTGATGACATCCGCCGTCAGCGTCGATGTTCCGCCGGCAACTATAGTACTCGGTGATGCCGATAGACGCAGATCGATGCGCGGACTAGAATCAACAACGCCCGCAGTCGAGGAAACAGTATCGCATCCCGCTGTACCCGGGAATCCATCACAACCCCACCAGTTATTCTCGACCAGTACGGTCGTACCCGCAAATATATTACTGATCGCTCCGCCTGTTCCCGCAGTGTTTCCAAAGAACCGACTTTGGCTAATGTTCACCACCGAATCGCCGTTACGATACAGTGCTCCGCCTTGATTCGAACCTCCGGTCACGCTGTTGCTCTCGATATTTACACCGGTAACGGTTATCGACCCGCCCGGAGCGTAAATACCGCCGCCTACATTTGTCGCGACGTTTCGGCTGATCGACCCTCCGGTGATCTGGAAGCTGCCGGCATAGTTCGCAATGCCGCCGCCGCCGCTGGATTGATTGCCTTGACCAACGCCGCCGCCAATGACGGTCCCGTTGGTTAGGACGTAAGATGCTCCCGGACTGTTATTGTAGATACCGCCGCCGCCGCCCGCAGATGTGTTGTTGCGGATGGTGCTGGCAGAGATATTGATTGTGCCGGAAAGGGCGCCGATGCCGCCGCCGTTCGACGAGGCAGTGTTGCCCGTGATCACGACGTTACTTAGCGTAAGGGTGGTGCCGCCATTAAAGATACCGCCGCCGTCGCCGGTGACATTACCGCCGGAGATAGTCATATCCTGGATGGTTGCCGTGATTCCGGCGTTGATCAAGAATACTCGGCTTGTCGCTCCTGGAGCTTGAGTATTCTGGACATTTAGAGGCGTCGCCGGGCCATCGATGATCAGATTCTTATCGATCGTGATCTGGCCGCCCGAGAGGGAGATCGTTGGGCCAACCGCACCGCTAAATGTGATCGTGCTGTCCGGGCATGCATCGAGCACCGCCTGACGCAAGCTGCCGGCTCCGTTATTCAAGTTATTTGTGACAACCGGATCTACCAGACAGGTAGCTGTTAGGACGACATCGTTCGAGTTTGTACCCGCGTTATAAAAGATGTTTCCTCTAAGGCCAGTCACGCCTAGGAAATTATTGATCTGTGCTCCGTTGCTCAGTCCCGCGAATGTACTCGTTATGGCGTCATTACTGTCATTGTTGATGATCACATAGCTCTGTCCGACTGACGGAGTAAAACCACCTGACGATGTAAGCGATAATGTCGCACCAAGAGCCACGGTTCCTGTAACATTGAGCTGATCGTGGAATCCGGCTCCGTTACCAGGCGTCGCACCGCCGATCTCGACCGCATAAATTGATCCCGCAGCTAGTGAGACATTACCTGTCGTATTGATCACGCCCGGGCTGGCACCCGGAGCAACCGTACCGCCGCTGTTTGCCGTCAAAGCGTTTGTCGGCGCAGTAACGGTACCAAAAATACCAAGCGAACCGGCGGTAAGCACCGTCGTTCCGACTGAAGAAGTGATATTGGTAGTCTTGGTCTGGGTGATGATATCGCTAACGCTAACGGCTCCTGTGTCGGTATTACCGATATTGAGCGTACTCGTCGCTGCCACGCGATCCATCTCAAGGTCAAGAAGGCCAAGCTGCGTGCCGGCAATATCCGCCGCACCAAGGTTGATCTGTCTGCCTATCGTTTCCTGACGGAGATTGACCTGGCCTGAACCCGCGCTTATCGATGTGTTGCCCTGATCAAGCGACATAGTGTCTGCGATCAATGTGACCGTCGCATTTCCGGACGATGCGACCGTCGACGTACCGCTGCCGCCGGAGCCATCCACGGCGATGCCAAACCCGCCGCTTGGCGCAGTTCCGGTAACGGTGATCGTACCACCGGACGAATTGATCGCACCGCTACGTCCGACAAGCACACCATTACTGGTGCCGGCACCGCCCGCTCCCGTCACGATCACATTGCCGGTCCCGCCCGCAGTGATCCTGGTCGGAATGTCATCGACATGGACGCCAAAGTTGTTGCCACCGCCGGTTCCGCCTGTACCAATTACCGTTACCGATCCACCGCTGCCCGACGAGACCTGGCCGCCGGCAAAAAGAATGATACCGCGGCTGTTGCCGCCCGTTCCGCCTGTGGCCGTAACGCTGACGTTTCCGCCGAGCGAAGTGATCGTACCGTTTGACTGGATTCCGTGCATATTGCCGCCGCCGCTTGCCCCGCCAAAGCCGGTGACCGATGTTGACGCCCCTGTTGAACCACCGCGGATCGTGCCGCCCGCAACGTTAACGCCCGGGCCGCCAAGACCACGGCCATTGACCGTAACAACACCCGTCGTCGTTGCATGTACGGTCGAAGATGTCACCGTGACACCGGTAAAGGTACCAGTACTCGCCGTATTGGCCGTATTCGCGTTAAGCGTCAGAGTCCCCGCCGCCGTAGAAATATCGGCATTGACCGCAATACTACGCACCGCGTCAAGCAATACACCGCCCGTGCCGGTAGCCGCAAGAGCGGAACTCACCGCAATCGCACCTGTTGTGGTTCCAAGAGCATTGCCGGTCAACGTCTTATTCAGAGCCATCGTAACCGGATTTGTGAACGTGATGCCGGCCCCTGTCGTCAATGTCAGGTTATTAGGATGCGTGATCGGTGCCGTCGTCGAGATCTGCCCGCTGTTTGAGTTACCGACAAACAGTGTCCCCGCCGTTACGCGATCGAGTTCCCCATCAGTTAAATTGAGCGGCCCCGCGCTTGGATCGCCCGTTGTGCCGAGATTGATCGCGACACCGCTTGTCTTTTGGCGAATAGTGACCGGACCGGATCCGGCGTTAACGGTTCCGACACCAAAATTCATACTGTCGCCGATCATGGTGATCGCGGAATTGAGGCTCGTCGCTATGGACGGCGAACCAGCGGCAAGGTCGATGCCCTCTGACGAGGTTCCAAAGGTCGCGGTTCCCTCGACTGTAACGGTACCCGTACCGGTCGCCGAGATGGTTCCGCCATTCATATTAATGCCGTCGTTATTAGTGCCGGCAGCGGTTCCGCCAGTTCCGGTCACAGAGATCGGCCCGTTTGTACCTGACTGGATCGAGGCGCTTGTGACGACCACACCGACGTTTTGAGCGCAGGCTCCGCCCTGGCCGGTCACACTGACTGCTCCGCCGCTCGACGTGATAGTAGCACCCGCTGAACGCACATCTACACCGAAACAGCCACCTGCCGCCGCGCTGCCGCCCGTTCCTGAGACAGTAACTGTGCCGCCCGATCCGGCCGAGATCGATGCAGGAGACGCGCTATTGAAAACCCGCACACCATGATGATCACCTCCGGTGCCCGAACCGCCCGTACCTGTCACGGATACGTTGCCGCCGATCGATGTGATCGAAGCACCGCCGTCTATGACAACCACACCAATATTACTCGCACCAGTAGCTGCTCCGCCTGTGCCGTTAACACTGGTGGTAATACCGGCCGCATTGCCGCCTCTGATCAGACCGCCCGAAATTACTAGAACGCCATGCTGGCCACCGCCAACAGTTCCGCCCTTACCGTTAACAGTTACGATGCCGGTTCCCGTGCTTTGAACGGTGGCTGCAAATATATTAATGCCATTAAAATTGCCCGTCGTAGGTGTAACCTGTTGATTCGCATTGATCGTCAAAGCTCCGTCAAACGTTGTCAAACTCGAACCGGACAGCATTGATACGTTTGTCGCGGTTGTAAGCGAGATCGCACCCAAACCGCTTGTTGCAATGTCACTATTCGTACCCGGCATGCTGATCGTTCCGGTTGCAAAACCGGCAAGGCTCTTGCCAGCCGCCAACGTGACCGGCCCGTTGAACGTGATCGTCGCAAATTCAGTGCCGGTTGCACCGATCGTCAAGCCCGCATCAAAATCAGGCAGTGCGTTGACCGCTACGGTATCAGTGGCGTCGCCGCGTTTGATCGTGACCGAGCCGGTCGGGTTAGCAAAATCAGTATCCTCAAACGTAGATCCGCTCAAACGCGACATGCCGTTACCGCCCGTACCGTCGTCACCGAGGGTTGCAGCGTTAGCACCCGCAGGAAGTTCAAATATGACATCGCTCGCAGTTCCGGTATTTGATATCGGTTCGAGGCCTGTGTAGTTGACGGTGCCAAAGTTTTGCATCTGGACATTTCCGTCGCTCGCATTCGTGTAGTGATAAGTTACCTGACCCTGATTGCCGCCGACTATATTCAATCTGTCACCTGTGCCGGATGTCGGATCACCGCCGTTAAATGTAATGCCGCCGGACGGCACGATATCGCAGCCTGACAGATCAACCGTCAGAGCATCGTTACCCGCTAGTGATTTGACCAAAATACTTGTTACTGATGCCAACGGCACATCAACGGTATTAGGGGTAACCTGGGTCCCGGCCCCGCCAGCATTTATCGTATGCGTAGGATCAAAAATGCGCAGATTGTTGGAGACGCATGACAACGTCAGGTTGTCATCGGTATTTGCCCCGTTAACATCCTCGATCGTCAATGCCCCGCTCGCGATCGTGACATCTGTATCCGCGGTCGGCGTGATTGGGCATTTACCGGCCGAACCGGCGTCGTAAAGTGCTTCGATCTGCGTCGCGTCCAGAGCGACATTAAACACCTCGGGCTCATCGATCTGGCCATTGAAAAAGACATTAAGGTTATCGTCGCCGCTGATCCGCAGGTTTGATACCGAATTAACGACCGACTTAGGGCCGATGTTTTGAGTTCCGACTAAAACGCCATTTACATAGGCCATAAGGTTGTTATTGTCGTAAGTACACGCAATATGTGTCCAGGCACCTAGCGGAATGCCACCCGGAACGGTAGCGTTTAAGACATTCGTCGGCCAAGACTCGCTGGCCGCGTTGAATTGACAGAACACCTGATTATTGATCGTGCCATTGCCCGTAATACCAAACTGATAACCATTGTTTACGCCGCCGCCTACCTTAGAGATGACCGCGCCGCTGTTTAGGCCACCCGAATAAACCACTGACGGATTGACCCAAGCGTCAAAAGTAAAGTGCGTGGTCACGTCGAGACTGGCCGAATCCGGCACGATAACGGTGCCGTTGCTAGCTCCGTTAAAGTTGTACGCCTGTCCCACCTTTCCGGGGACGTAAGTTACACCCGTTCCCGCACTACCGTTGTTGCCACTCGCGGTGTTATCCAGAGCGTTGTTCTCAGCCGAATGCCACAGGACCATACCCGCCGGAGGAGCAGTACAAACCGCCGCATCGCCGGTACCCGTAACGTCAACATTCTGAGTCGACGCACCAGTACTGGTATTTGAGACGACATCCGAATATGTGATCGCGCTCGTCGGCACGAAACGGACATAGATGTTGGTCGGCACTACAGTTCCATTCGGCGTACCGGATGGCGCACTGGCACCTTTGCCGTCTTCGGACGGCCGTATAACGATGCCCGGAGGAACGATAGTGACCGAACCACCGTAACCATCACCAGAATTTAGCGAGACCTCAAATCCCGCCGGCGCTATGATATTAAGGTTATCCGTAAGGTTCGCAGCTGATACGACATAAGACAGCGGCGCCGAAGTATTACCGACCGTTACGTTGCCAAAATCAAGCGGTCCGCCCGTTACCGAGATCGTCGGCGGAGCATATACTGTCAAAACAACGTCGTTGCCTGATCCGCCGCTGTACGAAATGGTCGAAGTTAAACCTGAGCCGAGGAAATTGGTAATCGGAGCTCCTTGTGCAAGGCCGTTGAATGTCCCTGTGACGGCGTCATTCGAATCGTTATTTATGATCACGAACTGCTGTCCGTTTGTTGGCACAAATCCGTTAAATTGACCAAGCGCGAGCGTCGCCCCGCCAAGATTCACCGTTCCGGATACGTTGAGTTGGTCGTGGTTCGTCGCGGCATTTCCGGGCGTAACTCCGCCTATTTCAGCGGTAAAGGTCGAGGCGCTATCGAAAATTACGCTATCGGTACTGAGTATGCCCGGGCTCGTGCCGGGCGAGATGATGGCGCTCGACGTGGTGACCGTTCCGCTTACGTCGCCGGTCCCGGAAAGAGTCGAGCCTGAGTTGACCTCGGTATTGCTCGTGGTCGAGCCAACCACGTTAAGCGTACCCTGATTGACCTCCGTTGGGCCTGTGTAGGTATTTGCACCGTCCAATTTGAGTTCGCCGGGGCCAACTTTGACCACGCCGTCGTCTCCCGTTCCGTTGTCACTTATCACGCTTGCGACCGTTAACACGACGCCGGATTCAACCCAGAAAGCGCCCGAACCAGCAACCACGGCATCTCCGACGAGAATGCCGCGGTTCGCATCGACTGTAAACGTAGAGGTAACGTACAAAGTACCGCCATCGATGATGAGATGCCCCGCCGTGAACACGAGTGGCGCCGTGCCAAGGTTTACGTCAGAGCTTACCTGTACGGTGCTGTCGACAATGACCGTCGAGCCGCTATACAGGTTGACCCCGGTCACGACGAACGTGCCGCCGCCCGTAACAAAAATGCCGCTCGTACTGGTGCCGTTATCTTCAAATATGCTACCGACAACGAATACGACTCCCGGAATAACCGAGACTGTGCCGTAGCTAACGCCAGAGGTTCCGCCGACAAACATGCCCCGTTCGGGATCGAGCGTGAACGAAGAAGTAACGAGAAGCGTACTTTCAACTATTTGCACGTATCCCGGAATATAGACCGACGGAGCCGCTCCGAGATTAAGATCCGAACTGACGCTCACAACGCTGCCTCCGAGTATCACGACACCACCGGTAAACGTATTTGTGCCTGCGACGACGACTGTTCCGCCGCCATCGACAGTAAATGAACCCGCTCCGGCCATCACCCCTGCCATTACGCTGAGGGTGCCGGTGGTGTGGACGCTTACGCCACTAGTTGTGACAAGAGAACTCGCAACTGTTGTCACCACGGTGTCCGCAGAGAAGTTCATCGCGACAGCAGAGACCGCACCTGAAACGTTGACCACATTTAGCGGATCGGTGTCTGTACCGTATGACTGGGCGCAGGTTAGGTCGGGCAAACTCGTCACACCCAAAGTGTCACCCGCATTGCCGCGATGCACATCGAACGCCGTGCTCGGATTGGCGAATGTCAGCGTCGGAATCGTTGCGCCTGTAATACGCGACAGCCCGTTCCCGGGAGTACCGTCGTCGTCAAGTATCGGCGATGAAGGCCCGGCAGGCAGCGTAATTGAACGCGTACTCGCGACGATCGCATCCGTCAAACCCTCAACGCCGTTGTAGCCGACGATCCCGGGTAGTGTAAACACGGTCCCGGCGTCAGATCCGGAGAAACCGTGTTCGACCAAAGCCGTCGTTCCCTGTAAAACAAGCGAATCCGAAGTTCCCGCGCCGCCGGCATATTGGATCCCGCCCGATGGCAGGACAACGCATCCGCTCAGATCGACTGTCAACGTGTCGTTCCCGGCCAGCATATCAAAAACGACCTGGCCAAATATCGACCCGATCGGCACGCTCACCGTGTTGGCATCGATCACCGTCACACCCGCTCCGGCCGATATCGGATTGCCGGGGTCATTAATGATCAGGTTCCCGGTATTACACGAGACCGTCACATTGTCGTTGCTAGTCCCGCCGTTAATATCGGTCACGGTCAAGCTCCCCACCGTTACCTCGGCATGCGTTTCCGGTACCGCGAAGCAAGCGGTTGCACCTGGGCCCGAGGTATAGCCCGGCGCGCACGGTGTTTGAGTCGTCGCTCCTGATGTGGGCACGTAGAAATTCGCATCTGCAAGCAGACACGATTGCGCTCCCGCATTTGGCTGGTATGTGCCCGGGTCGCATTGTATCTGTCCCGTACCGCCGGCGTTGGGCACATAGTTACCCGGATCTGCGTTCAAACACGATGATTGGCCCGAATTTGGCTGGTATGTGCCTGCCAAACATGGTGTTCCGGCTGTCGTCGATCCGGTCCCGCTGATAAACGTACCCGCTGCGGCCGGTATGCACGAGGTCGCACCCTGATTTGGCTGGTAAAAGCCCGCCGAGCAGGCAGTCTGCTCCTGAGAACCCGACCCTGCAACAAATGAACCGGCGTCTGAGAGTAGGCACGAAGATTGACCCGGAGCCGGTTGGTATGAACCAGCGACGCACTGGGTTTGTGCAATTGCTCCAAGCGTTGAAACAATATTACCTGGATCTGCGGGTAAACACGCTGATTGCCCGGTGCTAGGCTGATACGTGCCAAGAGCGCACGGCGTTCCGGCGGTTGTAGAGCCGGTTCCGCTGATAAAAGTACCGGCGTCAGCAGGATTGCAGCTGATCGCTCCCTCGATAGGCTGGAAAAATCCTGCCGCACACGGCGTTGCAGACGCGGATCCGGCGATGGGCACGTACGATCCGGCGGGGGCAAGCAGACACGAGGTCTGTCCGGTATTTGGCTGGTATCTGCCAGCCACGCATTTGGTCTGTAATTCCTGGCCCGGGTTAGCTACAAAGTAACCCATATCCGCGTCGATACACGACGTCGCCGCTGTACCTGGCTGGTATTTACCCGGCGAACAAGGCGTCTGAGCTATCTGAGCCATACCGGAAACGAAATGGCCCGGTGTAGCGTCGTTACAAGAGATCGCTCCGGAATCTGGCTGGAAAGTACCCGCCGCGCACGGCGTCTGGGATGTTTGTCCGAAAGTGGGAACGTAATAGCCGGGATCGGCAAATACACATGCACTACCGTTGAAATACTGTCCTGCAGGACAAACTGGCGGCACGTATGTATAATCGTCAGCCGCTGTGTTCGCTGAGTTGCCGCCCAGGGTTGTCACGATAACGTCAACGACTCCGACGGCGTGTGCAGGTGCGACAACCGTCACGGTCGTATCGTTCACCACTACGACACTTGTGCCGGGGTCGCTGCCAAATGAAACCGCGCTCGCACCCGTAAGGTTCGTACCGGTGATCGTAACTGACTCCCCGCCCAAGGTCGTGCCGGATGTCGGATTTAGGCTCGTAACGACAGGCGCAGGTGCACCGACTGTGATAGTTTTAACACCTGCCGAAAGATGTGTTCCGTCTTCATCGGTAAGCGAGACGCTAATGGTTTTATTGCCGGTGGCGGTATAGGTATGCGAACGAGTGTCGCCGGAGGGGTGATCCGCCGCGAAAGTATCTGTATTTCCGTCACCCCAATTAATGGCGTAATCGGTCACGGTGTCAATGCCGGGATCTGTTATCGCGCCAAGGTCCAACGTATAGCTTGATCCCGCGGTAGCAGTACTATTCCCCGTCAGAGCGATCGTCGGCGAAACGTCGTTGACGTTTAGACTAAAGCTTGTCGTGGTTATTCCGCCGCTGCCATCGTCAGCCTGAATGGTGACGTTCGGGCTCACCGGACCGTCCGGGGGTGTGTACGTCCACGTCCATTGGCCGGCACTCGGGACGTCCTTTTGCACGGTACCTGGACCGGCGGATACAGTAAGGGTAACCGTGTTGTTACCATCGACATCGCTGTAGGTACCTGTTCGAGTAGCCTGTGTACCCTCAACATCAACGTCACCAAGCGCGATACCCCACGAACCGGACACACCGGTAAGGAAGGACGAATTCACACCCGTTCCGTCGAGATTGGCGCGTCCAACGCCGCTGCCGTCGGACCAAAAGATCTTAGACGCCTGCGGATCGACGATCAGACTTCTCGGCCCCGCAACCGATAGCCAAGCGCTCTCGAGCGACGTTCCGTCCACGTTGGCACGACCGATCTTGTTACCGCCGCTTACCGTCCAGTAAAGCTTGTTGTTAGTCCGATCAATGGCGACATCGTCAGAAGGAGCACCACCGCCGTGGACGATAAAGTTCTGGTTGTTGCCCGTACCGTCGAGGTTTGCTCGGCCGATCGCAGTATTGAAAGCGTAATAGAGCTTGTTGTTCGGCACGTCAAGTGCGATGCCGCTGCACGCAGCGACGCCGCCGATGTTCAGCCCGGGAACGATCGTCTCCAATCCCGTGCCATCGAGACGGACGCGTTTGACGGCCGCATCGGCTAAGTAGAGCCAGCCGTTGGTGGTATCCACGGCCATTCCGATCGGCAGCGGACCCGGAAGGAAATTCGGCTCGACACCTGAACCGTCGAGATTCATCCTTCCGATACCGCCCGTCGCAAAACTTGACCAGTACAGTTTTCCGTTAACGGTATCCACCGTCACACCGATCGCACTGCCCGGGATCGGGAATTTACTTAGATCGAGGTCCGTACCGTCAACATTTGCACGAGCGATGAAGTTTGCAGTATTGTACCTGGCGATAAAGATCTTAGAACCCGCATTTACCGCGACCGACGGCGGCGTATTGGGCGTAACGTATGTGAAATCGTCAGCCGAGGTGTTTGCCGACGTGCCGCCCGGACCCGTCACCGTAACATCGACAACTCCCGCAGCGTGTGCCGGTGCGGTAGCGGAAATGAACGCATCGGTCTGGACCGTGAAAGCGGTCGCAGGTGTGCCGCCAAACGATACCGCCGTTGCCCCTGTAAAGTTAGTCCCGACGATAATGACCGTCGTATCCGTCCAGCCAGAGGCCGGATTGAGGCTCGTGATCGTCGGCGGTGCGACGTTAAAGGTCGCGGTCGCGGTTTTCGCGGCGTCCATCGTTGTCACACAACTGCCGGTGCCTGAACATCCGGCGGTGCCGCTCCAGCCGGCAAAGACCGAACCGCCGTTAGGACTTGCAGTCAAGGTCACCACCGTTCCCGCATTGTATGTGTCCGAACAAATGCCCGGGCAAACAATAACGCCGAGATCGCTAAGAACCGCCCCGCCTCCCGTACCGTTTCTGGTTACCGTCAGTACGTACTGGGGTATGTTGATCGTAATATTCGCCGAGGCGCTGTTGCCGGTGCCGCCGTTGGTGGATGTGACGGTGCTGGTGGTGTTGGTCAGGACGCCGGTCGCGGCGCCGTTGGCGGTGACCGTAACGAACGTAGTGCAGGTCGAACTAAACCCTATCGTTGCGCCGGACAGCGTAATGACATTAGACGCTATGGTGAGAGTCCCGCCGCACTGTGAAAATGAGGCATTCGGTGCCGTCAATCCTGCCGGCAGCGCGTCGGTAAAAGCCACACCCGTCAACTGCGTGCTCGAATTCGGGTTGGTCACCGCAATGCTAAGCTGGCTCGTCCCGCCGACATTGATCGGCGATGTGGCAAATGATTTTGAGATCGATGGCGCAAAGGATGCGGGAGCGGTACAGCCAGTCGTGGCCGGGCTGTTCCCTAGGCCAGGGGAAATGCAGCGGAGGGAAACATCGGCATCATTATTGTCGGTGTCAGTTCCATCCGCAAAACGTGAGAGTCCGATGAATCCGACCGTATTCGAATCGTTCGCTGAAGCGCCGGTGCCTTCGGTGTAGGGAGCCCCAGCATTACCTTCGTACGAAACTGTATCGACTACGATGCCCGAGGAAAGTCTAACGGCTACAGCATCGGAAGTGCCGTTTTGGATGAAGTCTGTGTCGGGGCCATCGTCGAGATCGCAGTTCAGAACTGTTGCCACATTAGCGCAGATCACATAATAGTCACCCGGCGCCAGGTTGACGTTTGGCAGATCAATCGTGTCGTAAATTGCTGCGCCGGCGCCATTAACAAAGACAACTTCGTAATTGTCCAGATTTATTGGCGAGGCACTAACATTCTTTAGCTCGACAAATTCTGCATTATCCGTACCAACCTGATCGTAATCGATCTCGTTTACGACAAGTGTTGTCGAAATAAACATCGGCTGTGGAGCCGGGGATAGAAGGTTTGTTGTTTCCGCGAGTTGGCGCATGGGCGCGGGAGTGCGAGTTGGTGTCGTGACGGACGCCATGCCAAAGAACTCTTTTACTGAATCTATAAATGCAAACTGGGTTGTTCGGGTGGCCGTGACGGTTATTGCTGTCAGGACAAGCAGGATAGATGCCGCGATGATAATTCGTGACGTTTTGACGTTCTTCAGCATAAAGAGAGTTCTCCGACTGGTTCGTTTTCGCCCCGTTTAAAACACAAAAAAACCCCGTGCCAAAGGCACACGGCAGGAGTGCTTTTAAACGGTTTGGACTAAATTAAGCTTAATGGGTGAATTATAGGCTCATTTAGTCAGTTGTCAAGCGAATTTTGGCTCTGATGTCACGGAAATTTAACCGCAAATTGCTCAGAAAAAGCGAAAAGAAGTTTAGCCACGAATGACACGAATGACACGTATTTGAAAAGAGACAAAAGACTAGAAACAAGGTGTTACTCCCGTCTCCCGTCTCCCGTCTCCTGTCTCCGGTCTCTTGTCTTCGGCCTACTGTTACCTATTCGTCCCAGCCGATCCAATGAAATCAGCATCCGTGACGTTGTCGATGAGGGTCACGACACGGCTCGGCGATTCGAAAGCAAAGCGTCGCGAACGTACCGTGACGATATAAGTCTCGCCTGCGGCAAGTCCTTCGACCGAGTATGTGCCGTTGATGCCAGTGATGACGTTGATCGGACTCGTGAGCGAGTTTCCGGTGATCGTTACAACCGCACCGCGAATACCGCGACCCTCGGCGGTAGTAACGCGGCCCGAGATCGACAGTTCACTGGCCGTCAATATACTGACGTTGAGCGTCGAACTCGCCGTCGTACCAACAAACCCCTCAAACGAAGCGACATTGCCGGTGGTGTTCATGTATGTACCGCCGATCGTGCCGCGTACGCTGACGGTGACCGTACACGATTGATTGGCCGCACGCGTGCCGCCGACTAGCCTTATACCGACATCGCCCGGAGCAAGCGCATTGCCGTCGCTGTCCTGCAGCGTTCCCGCTCCGCAAGTCGTGCTTGCCATGAGCGGACTCGCGACCACGACATTTGTCGGGAACACATCCGTAACGGTTATACCCGTCACGGCCTGTGCCGGGTTGGTGTTGTTGATCGTCAGCGTCAAGGTAGATTGCTGATCGAGCAAGATATTAGCCGGCGTGAACGATTTGGTGATCGTCGGCGGCTGGACCACTGTCGTCACCGTTGGCTGGGCACCCGCGGTTCCCGGATCGCCGTCCGTTGATACCGTTGAAAACCCTGTGCCCGATACCGTTCCCTGATTAGACACCGAGAAAGTATTGACCGGCGTCGTCGGACCCGAGACCGTCGCCCTAAAGGTGATCGTCGTTGATTTACCCGTCGGCATGGCAAAGCCGCTGCCGCCGCCATTGACGGTCACTGTACCCGCCTCAGGTACCTCTTTATCAGTCTCTTGCGAATATACTGTCGGTGATATGCCCGCCGCCATCTTGTCCACAAGCGACACGATCGCAGCAAGCGTCGAGGGTCCGCTTTCGGCAGTCGCCGGAGCCGGTTCGACAACCGCAGGTTCTATTTCGACATTTGCTGATGCCCATTCGACATTTGCCAGCTGTATTTCGACACTTGCCGATGCCATAACGGTGTCCGTCGGGCCCCATTCGACAACTGTTGTCCGTTCAATGTTTGCTAAAGCCAATTCGGTATTTGAAGGGGCTATCGCTCGAGCCTCATTTCCTCGTTGGAATATCTCGTTGACCATACTGATATTTCTTGCATCAGGCTGATCAGCTTGAGGTTTAGGCTGTTGATTCGGCGTGCCGTATCTCAGCAGATTGAGCCTAATAGCAAGCGGTGATGCTTTCACCTGCTGCACGATGGGGATCGTGGTCAAAATGTCCATTCTCGGCCCTGATGCTGATAACAAAATATTCTCAGCCGGGTCTGCCGGACGGCTTGGCGGTGTACCGCAATTAGTACCGCTACCGGTAAATGCTGCAAATGTAGCTGGTGCGTCCGCAAACGCGTCAACGACCGTGCCGCCCATATTATTATTTGCGGCCACAAAACTCTCAACGCCCGCTTCAGTTCCCGTAGGTGCGAGTGTAGGCAAATTGAATGTATGTCCGGCAGCTGCACCGTCTGAACCCAAAAAGATCGTCTGAGCGCCACCCGGATAACCAGCAATGGTGTTTTTATTTCCAGCGGCCGAACCGCCCATTACCGCACAAACATTGATCGTATCGGCTGATGCAGGGGAACCGTTTGTCATACCAATAACCCCCGCATTCCCTGATCCCGGAGTGTCAAATGTATTGCTCCGGATGTCAAAATTTGCCGCATAGCTGCCACCGGTATTATCGGCCGAGATGTGAAAATTACCTTTGATCTGGTGGATCGAGTTATTTGTGATCGTATGGCTCATCGTACCGGTTCCGCCGGCGGAGACAAAGATACCGTTGCCCGATTTAGAGCCGGAATCAACCACCCCAGCTACGCCGATAGTGTTACTGTCAAAAAATCCAGTCAGTATGGGGGCAGGGCCACTAAGGGGCTGTGCCTTGAAAAGGGTCACTGCACTACCATCAGCGTCGCGCATAGTATTACCGGTAACGTGGTAAGTCATCGTAGCCTGTGTCGCCAGCGTCAAGCTGCTACCGCCAATATTATTGCCTGCGTGGTTGTTAGACATGATGTTGTTACGCATGACAACATCCATAACGCTTCCCTGTTGGCCGGTAAAATTAACAAGGTCGGCCCGGGCGGCGGTAAAAGTATTTGGCTCGCCGGCGACTGTGCCGCCGAGCGTTGTGTTGATGGTGCCGGTACCGCGGTTCTCGACAAGCATACTGTGATTGCCCTGGCCGTTATTGAGATTTGCGCCGAACGTATTGCCCTTAACCGACAACGTCAAAGTATTACCGGACGCTTGCGTATTGATGATCGAGAAATTGTTCCACTGGCCGCCGCTGATATTATTACTGGTAAATGTTGCTGTTCCGGTGACTCCGTTTGTTGCCGTATCTCCGAAATAGATGCTGCCCTCACCTGCGTTGTATGGTGCGGTGTTAAAGTTGGTACCGTTGATACCACCAACAGTCGAATATTCGAGCGTAAATCCGTTTACCGATGTTCCTCGAATGCCATAGTTGGTGTTTGTACCGTTGATGGTCATACGGCGGAGCACTACATTTCTCGTATTGTTGAGATAAATGCCAGTACCCTGCGATGGGGTGTTGTCAGCGCCGCCCTTATTGGCGATCGTGCCGCCGGAGCCGTTGCCGCCAACCGAGGTATTTGTGCCATCGCCAACTACCGTGAGCCCTCCGGTCGATCCCGTAGTATCAAGAATGATGCCGTCAGCGGTGCCGCCGTTCGACGAAATGCTGCGGAAGGTAAGGCCGCCGCCTCCAATGTTAGTATTTACAACGTTCAAAGCCGTGCCCGTCGTCGATGCGATGGTGTTGACGGTTAAAGGAGGGGTTTGCGCGGCGATGACCGTGCCGCCGCCGGTTGCGTTAAACCCGATGCCGCTCGTCGTGCTCAAAGCCAACCCGCCGCCAAAAGTTATCGATCCGCCAGTGTTTGAAGTAAGATTTACGGCGTTCGCAGTTGTCGTCGTAGCCGTAACGCTACCGTTGAAACCAGTAAGGCCGCCCGATTTTGCATTGATACTTACCGCATTGGCAGCATTATTGGTCTTAGAGATCGTGCCGTCAATGTTAACATTCGCAGTGCTCGTATCTTCGCGATAGGCGATACCAGACGGATTGGTGATCGTAGTACCCGAGCCAAAAGAAAATTGTCCGCCTGACCCGTTGATGATATCAATGCCCGCGTCACCGCCATTCAAGGTCGTCGTGCCGTTAAAAGTGTAGTTGCCATCTGCGTTATCAAACAATAATCCCGTACCATTGGTCGCGCTGAGTGTACCAGTACTAAACTGGATCGTTCCGCTATTATGCCCGCCCGTAACTTGGATCAGCTCGGTAGCGTTTGCCTGCGAAATATTGCCCTTGTAGGTGGATGTGACGGTTCCGCTATTGACTAAAAACGCCCGGCCGCTTGAATTGCCGGTGATCGTACCGCCATTCATCACGATACTGCCCGAACTGCTTGTCAGATTGACGGCGGACGATGCCCCCCCGCTCGCGGACACGCTATCAAGTATCATCGAGAGTACCGAAGAGGAAGAGTTGATTGCCTGCGCAGCGGTGGCGGTGATCGTGCCGCTTGTCGACGTTGTTGTGCCGACACCCTCAGTGATCAGCAGGGCCGGATGTCCGGAATCAGGTGCGATGTCGAGATCTGCAAATGTGACCCCGCCCGCATTTCCCTGTCCGGCAAGACCTAGCCGAACCCCGGCAACGCTGTTCGTACCCGTGACCGACGTATTGCCAAAATTCATCGTGCCGCCGGCCGCGGTGGACAGCACCTGCAATCCGACTAG
>JBEBGA010000598.1:0-1315 GCA_040081695.1 Pyrinomonadaceae bacterium | reverse complement strand
GGCGAATGCTCTGCGGGTACAAGCTCTGTGGGAATCGGCCTTTGCTTTAGCGAATCTACGTGAGCCGTATATTATGCCCGATTTTTGGGGTGTCGAGGAAGAGGTCGACGCTTTGCTGTCGAAGGTAAGGCACGCGCATCTAGTCGGCAATTTGAGGGAAGAGCGGCATCTGCTAATGCAGCTCCGCGACCGGATCGACATGATGCTGAGAATGACGAATAGCGAGATCGTGCCGGCGGAAATGAGGACGAGGGTTTAATTATGCCAAAGCTAGTGGTTGGTTACATCGTGGTTGATAAATTGGGGCGACCGATGACCTATTACACGAAATATCAGCGATTTTTTTATTTCTCCAATGCTGCTCCGACATATTTCGCTCGGAACCGCTACGACTATGAGGCAATGCGTCGGCTGAGGGCTTTGCACTATCAGAGCATCAATCGCGATTGGGAACATTTACCGCAAGAGCATCGCGATATCTTGTCAGATCTAAAAATTCGCGGTATGCGGGGACCGCAACAAGGAACTTAAAGATATGGGTACATACGCAGCAAATACAGATGTTTCACAGGAAAAGAGCCGCGCCGAGATCGAGACGACGCTTCGCCGTTATGGTGCCGATGCTTTTTCCTACGGTTGGGAAGAGCGTAAGGCGGTGATCGTTTTTCGTGCAAACGATCGACACGTTCGGTTTGAGATCCACATGCCCGACCCAAAAGACGAGGAATTTACGTTAAAGAAAACCCGCGTCGGTGCGAACCAGAACAGCTCGGGTGTCGAGAAGGTCGTCGAGCGAACTCAGGCCCAAGCGTACACGCTGTGGGAACAGGCGACGCGGCAACGGTGGCGTGCCCTGGCTCTCGTCGTAAAGGCAAAGCTCGAAGCCGTAGATGCGGGCATAAGCCAGTTTGAAGAAGAATTCTTGGCGAATATCGTGCTGCCAGATGGTTCGACCGTCGGCCAGTTTGTCATGCCCGAGATCGCAAAAGTCTATTTGAGCGGCAAGATGCCAAAGCGGCTAATGCTTGGGCCGATGAGTGGGGAAGACAAAGAATAAATGCCATTCGATAAATCCAAATATCCGCCGTACTGGCCGCAGTTTTCGCTCTACATACGTCGTGAGCGTGCGGGTGATCGGTGCGAGCAGTGCAACGTGCCGAACAACGCGACGGTAAACCGCGGCACGATCGACGGTGAGGCATTTTGGCATGATCCCGAAACCGGCGTTATTCATTCGGCGAAAGACGGCTTAATTCTTGGCCGCGCTCGAATGTACGAGCTGAATATCGAGCGTGAATCGAAGATCGTGCTGACC
>JBEBGA010000018.1:0-19344 GCA_040081695.1 Pyrinomonadaceae bacterium | reverse complement strand
GGACGTATTCGACGCCGTCGCGCAGCGTGAACGCAAGCTCCTGCAGCGCCGTCGCACCAGCTTCGCGAATGTGATATCCCGAGACCGATATCGGGTTGTATTTTGGGACGTGCTTGGTCGTGTATTCAAACGTGTCGATGACGAGTTTCATCGCCGGTTTGATCGGATAGATCCACTCTTTTTGGGCGATATATTCCTTTAGAATGTCGTTCTGCAGCGTGCCGGAGATCTTGTTGAAATCGGCTTTCTGCTTTTCGGCGACGACGAGATACATCGCCAAAAATATCGGTGCCGGCGCATTGATCGTCTGCGAAACCGTCACCTGATCGAGCGGGATGCCGTCAAATAAAACCTCAAAATCGGCAAGAGATGAAACCGCGACACCGCATTTTCCGACTTCGCCTTCGCTCAAGGGTGAATCGGCGTCGAGACCCATCAGGGCAGGCAGATCGTACGCGACAGACAGGCCAGTCTGGCCGTGTTCCATCAGATATTTGAATCGAGCGTTGGTATTTTCGGGTGACGAAAATCCGGCAAACTGCCGCATCGTCCAAAGTTTGCCTCGATATCCGGTCGGGTGTATGCCGCGTTTATACGGATACTCGCCCGGAAAGCCGACATCGCTTGCGCCCTCGATATCGGCCTCGGTATAAAGACGGTCAACGGGTTCGAGCGAAATGCCCTCAAATCTCTCTTTGCGTTCAGGGGTTTTGTCGAGGACTTTCCGTAAGGTCTCGTCTTCCCAACGCTGTTTTTCTGTGCCTGCGGCCGTGGTCGTTTCTTTGATCTCTGGCGTCATAAGGGTAAATATTATAGCGGTATAAAGTGAGATTTTATCATACTTAATTTACGTGAGCGATTGAGCGTCGCCGGTCCTTACAGACATTATGAAATTGCAAAAAGTGTCGTTAACCGCCTACAATCTCTAAATGGCCGATGTTAATTTTTTTGCCAATCTATCGATGATTACGATTGCCGTGCTTTCATTTGCATGTGGTGGTCCTGGAAAAAATTCCGCAAATTCGTCCTCGGCAGCAAATCGGACCAATGAAAACTCCAACTCGGCAAGATCCAATCTGGAAGAACTGCGGCTGATCGCCACTATTCCCTACGAGGCAGAGGATATCGTTTGGAAAGAGAATAAGCCGGGCAAAAAGCTGGTTGCGGTGTTACGATTTTCACCAGCAGACTCGGCAAAGATCGTGGCCGAGGCTGAGCCGATTAAAGTGCCAGAGACGGTAAACATATCATCCGAGACGTGGTTTCCACCCGAACTGATCGCGCAGAGCGAGATGAGCGGCGACGACAATCTAAACGGCAAAGCCTATGCCGCCAACCAATTTTTTCTTGAACAGTACTCTGCAGGACGCATCGTCCGCATCGAGAATACAGATTATTTCGTCCTCGAACTAACTGCAAAATAAACGACGGTCCACATCCAAGGGCTTTTTTGTTTATTTGCTTTCGTGTTAGCATCAAACTACTAACTTATTGATTTGATGTGGTTTCGTAATCTTACAATCCTCGCTTTCTCCTGCTTTTTGCTTACATTTTCGGTGTTCGCACAGCAAACAAACCCGGTTGAGCGACAGGTCGCTAACCCGATCACAGACACACCAAATATCAACCCTATCTCTGCAGAACAGAGCGTCAAGGCTCCAAAGCCAAAGAAAAAGTCGAGCTTAGATATCGAAAGCGGTGAAGGTGAAGTTATCGTCACCTCTGATCGTACGACAGTCGAGGGTGAGGCGGGTAAACGCATCGTCAAGCATATTGGCAACGTCGATGCCCACTACGGTATTTATAGAATGCAGGCCGACGAGATCATCATTTATGAAGCCGAGAACAAGATGGTTGCTACCGGCAGCGTGATATTTGACCAAGGTGACGACCAGCGGATCACCGGTGTCAGGGCGGTGTGGAACTATAAAACCAAACTCGGTAGTTTTGAAGATTCTACCGGATTTACTAACCAGACAAATGACGGCACGGTGATCTATTTCACGGCCGAACGGGTCGAACGTGTGTCGCTGACAGAGATCATTGTCATAAAGGGAAAGTTCACAGCTTGTGTTGAGGCGGTGCCAAAATGGAGCCTTACGGCTGACCGAGCAAGTATCAAGGTCAACGACAGACTGCGGATCAAAAACGGGAAGTTTCGTGTAAAAGACGTGGCTCTCCTGGTTGTTCCGTATGCGTCCATCTCTATACAAGAAAAATCTCGAAGCTCGGGCTTCTTGACACCCTCGATCGGATTCTCCGGCCGCAAAGGTTTGAGGATTTCGACAGCCTACTATCAGACTCTCGGCGATTCGGCAGATGTGACATTTCGCGGTGATCTGTATAGCAAGCGCGGGTTTGGTTATGGGTTGGACCTGCGAACGCGTGCAAATTCACGGTCTTTTTTCAATGCTGGATTTTATGCAGTAAAAGACAGGGTGCTTGGGCCAAATGCTGATGCGGCAAACCCTGATCAGGGTGGCTCGATCGTGTACGCCGAGGGGGTGCACTATTTTCAGAATGGATTCACGGCGGGGGTCGATCTGCGGCTGACATCAAATCTGGCGTTTCGGCAAGAGTTTTCCGACGGCATCCAACAGATCATCTCGCCCATCGAAAACTCGCAGTTTTTTGTAAATAAGAGTTGGAACGACTATACGCTCAACGTCCTTGCCAGGTCGCAAGTCATCTCAATACCAAATGTACGAGAAAAGACGCGCAACTTGCCCAGCATAAATTTTGAAAAACGACCGTCCATGCCGTCATTTTTGAAAGGGGTATATTTTTCGTTCAAAACCAGTTTTGAGGGCGTATCTCGACGCGAAGAGGTTGATGACGTTGCTCTGTATCAACAAATGACTGGACATGATCCGATCGTTACGCCCGGTGTGGTTCAGCGTTTTGATGTTTACCCGCAGATAACGTTGCCGTTTTACACAAAATATTTTAACTTCACAGCCGCTGCAGCGGCACGTGTCACGTATTATTCAAACTCTTTTGATGCTCTCCGCCGTGTTGTAAGCAAAGACGTTACACGCAAATATGGCGAATTTTCCTTTGATGTTAGGCCAGTCGCTCTTGCAAAAAACTATTATGACAAGAGCAATAAATTTAGATTTCGTCATGTCATTGAACCCTACCTGACTTATCGTTTGGTTAAAGGCGTTGACAATTTCAACCGTATTATCAGGTTTGACCACGTCGATACGATAACAAATACCAACGAGATCGAATACGGTATTATCAACCGGTTTTACACCCGCAGATATGGCGAGGCTGTGACGAATGAGGCTCAAAAACTGCTTCAGGAAAAAGGTGATAAAGACAATGCATCTTCAGTACAACCTTACGAAGTGTTTAGTCTCACGATCCGGGGTAAATATTTTTTTGACAAGACATTTGGCGGGGCGTTGGTCGCCGGATATCGCAATCAGATCGAACCGATGACGGCAATGAGCTTTTATACCTTTGGAGGGGTCCCCCGTCGGTTTTCACCGCTAAATATTGACGCTACTTATCGGCCACAGAAGACGATCTTTGTAAATACCCGTCTTGATCTAGGGCTAAATGGCGATGGCCTCAGGGCCGTCTCGGCAACGATCGGATACGATAAGCCTCTATTAAAATTGTTTCAGACGTTCTATTACACGCGGGCGATAACGCTGATCCCGTCGCTTGCTCAGTATGCCGACCAAAATGGCCTAGATCCGGGAACCTTACGCGGATCGCAGTGGAGCCCGTCCGTTTTTGTCGGCAACCGAAATGCCGGATTATACGGTGGCGCGTCTTTCTTCTTTGATTTTGAAAATCGCCGTGTCAGTCGGCAAAGCCCAATGATCAGCTCGCTGGTTACACTTGGCTACGCCTATGATTGTTGCTCGCTCGCCCTACAGTATTACACCTTCAACGTCGGCGTACGCAAAGAGAATCGTCTGACATTCAGCTTTCGCCTGAACGGCATTGGCTCATTTGGCACCGAACAGATCGGTCAAGGATTGCGTTAGCAAAGCTATCCCTGAATTATTCCCAAACCCTTTCCCTTGATGTACCACGACCAGCCAAAGGCCCATATTGCAGATGCTTCGAGCCAGAAGACGTAATTTTTAACAGAGCTATTGGGTGGGAATATGCCCAGAATGGCGATGGCAGCAATGCAGACCAAGATTATCACGCCGCAAGAAATATAAACACGATTTCTGATCGGTTTCTTAGGCGTCGGATCGGTGCCGACATCTTGCTTGGTAAAGGAGTACAAACAAAAGTACGCGAGACTCAGAAACAGGCCAGCAGCCGAAATATAGTGAACATAGTTATACCAAGCTCTGGGTTCGAGCGGCTTTGAGCAGGGAAATAGAGCCACGCCAATGGCGAATACGCAGGCCAGTCTGCCAGCCGGAACATCCAGATTTCTGTCTCCGCGATAAGCCCCGAGAAAAACTCCGATCGCACACAAACTACCAACAAGCACATCTCTCATCGAATCCGACCAGTAATAAGAACTGATCGAATCAAGAATACCCGGTTGGCCAAACTGATTTTCGCCAAACACAAGCACGATAGGTAGTGCGATACCGATCATTCCTATCGCCCGTCTCAGAGCGCGGTACGAGATCAAATAATTGGAGTCAGAGTTTTCAGGCATTATATTATTCTCCCCATTACGGCCATTCCTTCAGAATACAAACAGTAAGCGGCCGTTTTTTCATAAAATCGAGCCACGCCAAAAACTTTGTCAGATTTGCTGTGACGAGACAAGCTATTGACCAATTGTTAATGACTGTCGAGTTTTGTCCGGCACGGTGGATATTGGCTCCGATGATGTCGTTATACTCTTTCCCGATCTCTTCAGCTTTCTGGTTTTTATTGCCATCGCGGAAATAAGGAAATCCTTTTACCTCGCGATAAGCCGCCTTACCGTTGTGCAGCCCGTAAGCATGCGATTCGTACACGATGACATTCGATTTGAGCACTGCACAGCCCTTGCGATTGTATTTGTCGAAATGAAGCAGGCCGTAAGAACCTGCGTTGGTCGTACCGTTACGGGCCATTACGAACTTTGGCTTCTTTTTGTCACCAAAACACTCATAGGTAAAGGCTTTGTCGTCAAACGAATCGAAAACATCCGCCTTTGAACGTATCCAAACGTCCATCATTCCGATCGGAAACCCTTTGAACGTAGACAGTCCGGCCACCCGATCCAAAATCTCTTTGTCGGTGAATGAACGCATAATTATTGACTCGTATCTAAACTCAAATACGATGGCTCTATCGCCGTTCAGCACTACACCTATGATTTGAGCATTGGATTAGCCGTTATAGATTCCTAACTTTTTGTATCAGTGCCACCTCGGCACAGGAGTTAGAAATGCTAACATCGGTAACCCGTACAAGGTGACCAGGTATCATCCCACGCCTTTCACCTCGGGGGAAAAAGATCACTCGCGTGAGATCGGAACCAAACGCTATCTCTTCAAGTTCGCGCATCGTCCAACGCCCCACGTTCTGGCGATTTGCCTCGCTCATACTGGGAAATACTCGTTCGATGCCGGGAATGAGCAAATTCCTGAACTTGTCTAAACCCAGAGTAATGTCGCTTCCAGGACCAGGCACAGCCACGGCGGTTACCACCGAGGCAGCTGTACTGATCGCATTAAGTGTCTTCAAGACCTTACTGCGTGTGCTACGGTTTGAACGACTATCCTGTGTGGTGTTCACCATCTCATAAACCAAAGGTCGAACCTTGAAAAAGAAATGTTTCTGGTAGTCGCTCCCGTCGATTCTGCAATTGCCGTTGACCTTCCTGACGTAGGAATTCGGAGATGAACCGTTCGGATTGTAGGTGGGAAATTGTTCAGTGACTATCGGATCGTCCTCATGCAGATCTCTCCATTCGTTGTCTGTGCAGTTTTTGTTGACCTGCTTATCACACTTGATCTGGACGGCGACCTTTACCTCCAGAGACTGGCTGTAAACAAGGATCGGATCGTTCCAAAAACGCTCCGCCGCACCTTCGGTCTCTTCAATATTGACCTTATTAAAAAGACGTGCATTTGCTACGATAAACTCGTCCGCCGTTTTGGGGCCAAAGAGATCCTTTGCGTTTTGGTGATCCATCACCTCCAGCCGGATCGATAGAGGGCTGAATCCTCGCACGACACTGACACCTAACTGGATGGTCTTGGACAGCGATGTGCCGTTTACCGTTGTTGAGTATGTCAATACCACCGACGGACAGACATTCGTTTCAGCCTTGACTGTGAAAGTGTTTCGTCCTATTTTTGTGGCCGATAGACATGGAAGACTACTGGTCAGAAGCACATCCGCACCTGGTATCGAAGTCCCCTCATCGCTCAGCACTGCAAATTTGTAAGTTTGCGGCGTTCCGTAGATCAGACTCTTACCTGCATCGTAGCCTTCTACCTCAATAGAGCCAGGTTTGGGTCGCACAACTACTTCGACAGTCTGAGTCTCATCTGTTTCGGGGACGACGACAACGAACTGTGTCGACTTGGCTAAATTTCCCTTTATCGTTTTGCGATCGGCCGAGAGTTCTGCGATCGCAGGATCCGGCAGAGTTTTGAAATTTAATATGCTTGTGTCAGGAACGCCGAGTTTTGTAGCTAGATCCTCAGGTGTCGCACTCTTGTTGATCTCGATCCTGTTTTGGATAGAAGTTGGTTTTACGACGGAAACTTTTATCGAAGCGATCTCGTCGTCGTAAGCTTTCAGGCGGATCACTGTGGTCCCCAATGAGATTGGCCGCATTGTCAAGAGCCCCTGATCGAGGGCACCGAAAGCGATTGCGGCATTGTCTGATGATACTGTAAGGGCGTTTGATGGGATTTGTGAAGCATCCTTTTGCATAATGCTCAATGCGGTAGATCGTCCTTCGGGTATCTTTATGTCTTCCCCCGTCAGTTTAATTGTTCCGCTTGATCCGGTGGACTTCGCGATCAGGATGGTTTGTGCGCTGACCTCGCGGAATACTTTTACGGCAATCGATTGGGTCTTGGTGGCTTCGGCTGCTAGGGTTGCGGTCAAGTTGGTTCCATCCGTCGGTTTTAAGCCCTGAAGCGTAAAGGTGATCTTCGACTTGTCCGAAGAAAGGGTTCCGTTCGATATGGAGACGAAGGAACCCTGCCCAGTCCAAGTAATAGCCTGATCATCTGGAAAGGTCGAGGGATTCTTTGCGACAACGGTGACCGTCTTACTTTTGCCATTAACCGAAAGATCGAGAGTGCCGGTACCCTCTATATTAAATGCTTCTTGTGCAAGAGCACAGACCGGAACTAGGAATAGTAATATGAAAAGTGAAAGGAATGTCTTACTCATAATGTTCTCCACAAGATCAAATGGATCTTTCGTATATGTTGATTTGTTCGCACAGCAAAACGCGATTGCTATGAAGGCAAGTCAAAAAATAAAATTACCGCTTGATGATAAGACTCAGGAAACTGGGAATCGAAAAACGCTGGGATTCGTTCAGTTTTCAAGCCTGGAATAAGTGCCAAGGTTTAGGAGTACTGCTGGGATCTCCTTGAACCACTTAATAGATCGACAGAGCCGCAGGGAAACTGCTCCTTGGGATGGCGATCAGTGAAAGTACTGCTTGATTGAAAGCAGTATACACCCGTTTTTTGATTTTGCAAGCGCATTTTGCGGGGTTTGATAGATTTTTCCGACTCTGATGTATTTTGCCGGATTTGCCGATCTAGCAAATATTATTGATATAAATGCGCAAAAAAGACGAGCCAGCCATGACGGGTTCGTCTTTTTTGATCAAATACAGCTGATTATCTAGTCATTTAGGCCGATGCTGTTTTTTTTTCTCCGCTGGCATTAATAAAGGTCAGCCATTCGGCTCCAAACGGAGCAGGCCGTTCGGCTCTGATGATCTTAAAGAATTCTTCTTGAAGCTTCGCCGTGATCTCGCCGCGTTTCCCGGCTCCAACCGTAATACGGTCAACCGAACGGATCGGTGTGATCTCAGCTGCTGTTCCGGTGAAGAATACCTCGTCGGCCAAATAAAGTGCCGAACGCTGTATCGATGTCTCGATGATCTCAATACCCATTTCGCGGGCGATCTGGATGACGGAGTCACGCGTAATGCCCGGGAGGATAGACGCTCCGAGCGGCGGGGTAATGAGCTTGCCGCCATTGACCAGAAAGATATTTTCGCCGGAGCCCTCAGAAACATATCCGCGGTCGTCGAGAGCGATGCCCTCGGAAAATCCGCCAAGGATCGCCTCCATCTTGATCAGCTGCGAATTCATATAATTCGCACCGGCTTTTGCCATCGCGGGCATTGAGTTCGAAGTTATACGCGTCCAACTCGATACGCAGACATCGATGCCTGATTCGAGTGCTTCTTCGCCAAGATACTTGCCCCATTGCCATGCGGCTATATAAGATTCGATCGGATTATTTAGCCCGTACACCCCAAACGCCGGTTTTTCAAGATCAAGTCCGCGAAAGATAAGTGGCCGAAGATAGCAAGATTCCAGGCCGCTATTGCTGACCAATTCGACCGCAGCATCACAAAAATCGTTACGTGAGAAAGCCGAATCCATACGATAGATCTTGGCCGAGTTAACAAGCCGCTGCATGTGTTCGGTAAGCCTGAATATCGCCGGCCCTTCGATCGTCTCATAGCAGCGAATGCCTTCAAATACGCTTGATCCATAATTGACGACGTGAGCCATCACATGGATGTTGGCATCGTCCCAATTGATAAACCCTCCGTTCTTCCACACCTTAGGTGCGATCTTCATTGTGCTAACGTCTTTTCCTGACATAATTATGCGGAACTCCCAGACTCAAAACGTCTTTGATCGAGTCATTATCTTTCTATAAATAAAGTGCTAAAAAATCAAACTTTTCTAAAAATAGATCAGTACGGATAAGGATAATACAAGGGAATAGGGTTAGCAAGATAAGCTCCGGGTTATGCGGGCATAACGAATATGCTTAAAAATACAAAAAAGGCGGGTTGCCCCGCCTTTCTTATCAATGTGTAGGTCCTCAAAGTATCAAAACTTTGGTGGACGTATCGTCTAGCCTAGACGAAAAACTAGCGGAGCCTCCTGATATGGTAATAACGAGCGGTTGATCACCGGCAGCTTCTAATGCGGCCGGCAACTCAAAATCTACGATATACACCCCTGGCTCGACTAATACGTTAGACAAAACACTTGTTCCGGTGATCACCGAATCACGGATACGTATAGTTATATTTCCCGGGTCAACGTTAGCGACACCGGTTAGATACACGCGCAATACACTCGGTCTTAACACGTCGCCCCGTCGCTTGATAGTTCTTATTACGTACGGCTCTTTGGTATAGACTCGATTGGTCACATTCAGCAGCTTAGCCCTACCGCCCGGCCCGATGATCATAGCCTCGTTAAATACATCAGGCCGTGTTGGTACGATCACGAAATTGGTTTTAAGAACACGCCCATTTGCATTGATGACCACAGGATATGATGTACCCGCAAGTGCACTCGAAAGTGCTACCGGGGCTACAAAAGTGATCTGGTCACCGTCAACCGACTTCAAGCCGCATGCAACTCCATTTATGGTCATTGTCACACCGCTTAGTTCGATCGGCAGATTGGGCGAAAGTTTGAGGTCGCCTACCGCAGTCTTAGGCGTGATCACCTGAGGTCGCGGAAAACTAAATGTAGCCAGCATGCCTGGAGAGATACCGTGAACCGCAGGCGGCGTTACAGGTGTAGGAGACGGTGTGGGCGTTGGTGTCGGTGTTGGTGATCCAACAGGCGTCGGCGTTGGCGATGGGGTCGGTGTCGGCGATGGCGTAGGGGTTGGAGTCGGGGTCGGAAGTGCGGTCTGAGACACCGGCATCGCACTGGCACCCGTTGAAAGGCCAAATCCTCGTAGACGTGTAGCGACAGTCACCGTCGGCTTAATGAAATAATAAACCTCGGCTTGACCATCAAAATTACCTGTCCCCAACTCAGTATTTGAAAGATTAAAGGCCATCCTTTGTAACGAGTCGCTAGGAAGTATCTGTGTCGACGCAAGAAAGTTAAGCGGCGTTGGAAATGTTGCAAGCCGTGTAAACGTCGCAGTCGCGGGAGCGACGTTCAATGGGTACGAGTATATTTGAGATGGCCTGACTTCATTGGGATTGAGGCCGTCTGCGGCTGTAGTTGGTATTGTGCCGTCAGGTTTAATATTCATCCTTGTCTCAATAACAAGAGTTGACGGAGTTCCCGACCCATTGTTGTCGGTAAAGCCCGGGTACCTAGCTACATCGCCACCGGCGGCCGCTGAGTCAGCGTCGCTACGGGCGCAAACACGTCTGAAAGTACTGGTCGTCGTATCGTAAAGATAGAGTGCAAATGACGTATAGTTGGTGCCACTGTTCTCATTTGCCAGATCCGCAAATGAGTCGAAAGCAATATACTTACCATCGCGGCTCATTCGTCGTCCCAGATCGAGGATGTTAACAGGGTCACCCAGGTTCGTAGATTTTGTGACCGTAACTTGTTTCTTAGTACCTGACGGCGCACCTGCGGAATCAAGATCACTATAAAATATCTCTTCGTTTCGATCGGCCAGCGGATTATTTCCACCCGTCATCCCGACGATCGGGTTGTCACCTGTACTGGCAAAAAGGACCCGCTGCCCATTGCCGGATATCGTTGGATTTTTACTGTAGATGGGGTTTGAAATTGGCCCACGAGGTGTTTTAGTCACCTGCGACAGCGTGGCGGATGTTCTAACATAGGTAAAAATCTCATCGTTGTCTTCTGTTGGATATGCGTTACCAACACCGGGAACTAGATTCCGCGTTGAAGCGAAAGCGATAACATTGCCATCATCGCTGATACTCGCGTCGTGATTATCATCTGCGACAAATGCCCCGGACGTTATCGTTGCGGGTCGCGGCATTTGGCTAGGGATCGAATTGGTGATCGCAGTGAACGTCCCTCCAGCGAGGTTGGTCACCGGGAGCGTATCGCCCGCGGAAAGGTCGGCAACCGGTGCATAAGCCGGGATCTGGTATATCCACAACTCCAAATTTCCATCACTGGCCAATGGGTTGGTTGGTGGAGTTGGAGTCGGTGTCGGCGTTCCTGATGGAGTCGGGGTTGTGGTTGGTGTCGGGTTTGGCGTAGGCGTCACTGTCGGAGTCGGCGTTGGAGTTGGCGACGTGAAAGTGTTGCCGTTAAATGACCCTGGATTAGTGGTGTTTGGGACCGCAACGGTTGAGGAGGTCGCGTTCGAGCTAAAAACGATCCACCGGCCGTCATTGCTGATAACCGGACGAGTATTAACGATTTCGACCCTTACATTATAGTACGCCGCCGTAGTTATGCTTGTATCGTAAAGGACGCTCTTCGTGTCCGTGATCTGGAAGATGCGCCGTTGTGCATAGTCAAACAGAAATATTTCACGATTGCCATCCTCATTGCGTGGGTTGTCGGTGGCGATGTTACCGGTCGATTCAAATACTATAAAACGGCCGTTACCGCTTATGCCGCCAGCGAAAGACTCCGAAGTGGAGTTAGTCAATTGGCCGATGACTGAGTCAATTTGGCCAAAACTAGCCGTTGCAAAGGCAAAAATAATGACAGAAATAATGATCAGGCGAAGCGTCACAAAGATCCTCCAAGAATGGCGATTATAAAATATAAAACTTGATTCAAAAATCAGCCCAAACACTGAATTCTATGCGTTACGAGAGCTTACTGCAAGCATCAGGGCAATGAAAAATACGATCCTATCGCAAAACTATCGACTTTGATGCCATTACACTGTGATTGGGTTGTCATTTATGATTTGAGATATATCATTAATCTTGAGCTTGAGGCGGCGTAAAGAATGAAAACACTAAGGTTTATGATCGTAGCGGGGGAAGCGTCGGGCGATGGCCATGCGGCCAAGCTTGTCCGTGCGATCTGCAAAAATTCAGCGGCGGATAATATTGAATTTTTCGGAGCAGCCGGACCGCAAATGCGTGATGCCGGAGTAGAGCCAACTGTCGAGGCTGACTCGCTATCTATTGTTGGCTTGGCGGAGATAGGGCGGGCATTGCCGATGTTTTTGCGGGTGATGAAACAGCTAAAATCGGCCGCGGTTGAAAAGCAGCCTGACCTGGCGATCCTGGTCGATTTTCCTGACTTTAATCTCAAGCTTGCCAAATTTCTGAAGAAACAGGGGGTCAAGGTTGTCTACTACATTTCTCCGCAACTCTGGGCCTGGCGCAAATACCGTGTCTCGTCGATCAAAAACTACGTAGATCTTATGCTGACGATCCTGCCGTTTGAAAAGGCATGGTATGCAGAGCACGGCGTTACGAACGTCGAATATGTCGGCAGCCCACTTGCGGGTGAGGTGTATCCTACGCTAAACAAACAGCAATTCTGCAGAGATCAGGCTCTCGACCAGACAAAGCCGATCATCGCACTTTTGCCCGGAAGCCGACACAAGGAAATAGCTCGAATAATGCCCGTGATGGTCGCATCTGCCGAAATAGTAAAGTCACATATTGTTGATGCCCAATTTGTCATCGCTATCGGGTCTTCAAAACAGCGAAGCCAGATCGATGAGATCATCGGTGAAACAAAGGTCAGCTTCACGGTCGTTGAAAATCAGACCTTTGATGCCCTCAATGCAGCTGATTCGGCTGCTGTTACGAGCGGAACGGCAACGCTCGAAACCGCCATTATTGGCACTCCGCTGGCGATCGTTTACAAGACCTCTTTGCTTAACTATTGGCTTTTCAAGCCTATCATTGAAGTTCCGCATTACGGGCTGGTAAATCTTATTGCTGGTGAGAGGCTCGCGAAAGAACTGATACAAAACGAGTTTACTGGTGAGACTTTATCTGACGAGATCATCAGATTGATGCAGCCGGATGTGAATGCGGAAATGCGGGTTCGCTTAAAAGAGACAGCTGACAAACTCGGGCAAGGCGGAGCGTCTGATCGAGCGGCTAAGTCGATCCTTAGATTAGTAAGTTGATCACATCTTCGTTTTGATTTCTTTTACGTCAGACTTTAATCTTTCTAGGCCCCTTAGGTGTGAGTGCTGACGTTTATATTCCACGATAGGTTGCACAGGTATGCCAACCCAAACCCCATGCCCAACGATCTTGCCCGGAAATACGGCTGACTTTGCTCCAATAGTAGCACCTTTTCGTATCGTCACATGGTCGGCGATCCCCACTTGACCTGCGATCACGACATCGTCCTCGATGACTGTGCTACCCGAGATACCAGTTTGGGCAGCAATGACGACCCTTTTGCCAATACGGACATTGTGAGCGATCTGGACTAGGTTGTCGATCTTTGTACCCTCTCCGATACGGGTTTCGTCCAGAGAGCCTCGGTCGATGCACGAATTTGCACCTATCTCAACGTTGTCTTCTATTACTACGCGGCCGATCTGGGGGAACTGATGATATTCCCCATTTTCATCACGAACATACCCAAAACCCTCGGCTCCGACCACAGCGCCCGAGTGGATCACACAATGGCTGCCCACCTGTACATTGTCACAAATGACGGAATTTGGATGCAGAACAGTAAATTTTTTGATTACGACGTTTTTCCCGATCCGCACACCATCACCGATCTCGCATCCTTCGCCTATAAATGAACCGTCACCGATCGTGACGAATGAACCGATCTCAGATGTTCTTACATCTGCTGTACTAGCCACGGCCACATTCTCTTTCCCAAAGTAGCGTTGTTCGTATTTTTTGAGTTTCTTGGCGATCAGAGCAAATGCGACTTTTGGGTTGCCGACTCGTATTTGCGGAGCCGCTGTTTTCCCGTTAAAGGAATCCGGAACAATAAAACAGGATGCCGCCGGTGACATTTGCGATCCGGCTCTTTCGATAAAAGCGATCTCGCCAGCTCCGGCGTTAGCCACGGCAGCAACACGCTCTATTTCGACATCACCATTGCCAATTAGCTCGGCAGAAAGAAACTCGGCTATTTCTCGGGTTTTCATTCCCTTTAATTTATATGGTTTTCGGCAAAAAGTCAGGTGCGGTGGCTATATACTCTGACGTTCAGCTTGGTCGATGGTCGATTGCAGAAAGATCTCGATGCCTTCTATCGCATATCCATCGCGTTCGGAAAGCCGTTTTAGAATAGGTGCCGCCTCGCTGTCGAGAAAATCTATTTCGGCTAGATCAATGACAACACTGATTTTGTTTTGATCGTGCACAGCGGAGGCAATGCGTTCAAGTAAAACAGCATCTTCGTGATGCAATTCACCTGAAACGCGCAATATCGTACGGCCGTTAACGGCATCGTCGATCTGGTTTATCTGTGTTGCCATATTGCGTGATTAGATGTCGAATTTACGCAAAATGCAAGGTCAGGTTTCACTGGGGATGAATTTTTTCGTCACGAGAAAAACCCCGGCAAATATCAGAGCCGCCGAAATGATAAATATCAGGTTGATCTGTTCACCCAAAAACAGCACCGCTAATCCAAATCCGATCAACGGCTGGAGATAAACAAATACGGCGACCGTCGAAGGATTGACCTTTGACAGAGCCCATGCGTTCAACAAATACGGGGCAGCCGTTGCACCGATGGCGATGTAGATGCTTATCAACCAGATGTTGGTATCGATCGCCGCCAGATCTATCGTCGAAAGCGAAAACGCCCCGAGCGGAATGCATATAATGCTAGCAAAAATGAATACCCACATCATCGAGCGAAACGTCCCGTTGCGTGTGATCGCGCCCTTTGAAGTTGCGACGTAGATGCCGTACGCAAGACAGTTGATGATGATAAAAATGTCGCCGATCGTCGTTTGCGAAGAGAAAGATGCCTTACGGGGATCGATGAGAATTATCACACCAGCCGCCGCCAAAATGATGCCGATGATCTTTATCGCCGTCAGCTTTTCAAACCCCGCGATCGAACCGACGGCGAGAGCAAAGACGGGTATCATCACAGCCAAAAGGGAAGTGTTAGATGCCGTCGTGAGAGAGAGCCCGCCAATGAAAAATAGCTGGTTAAAAACGACCCCAAACAAACTCAGAGCTGCGAATCGCCAATAATCGCCCTTTTCCTTGAGCCAGATACGGCGGCGAAATGCTTGAATTGTAAAAAGGATCGCAGCGGTGATCGCGACACGGATACCGACAAGAGCCATTGGCGGCAGGATCGCGAGCACGATCTTGCCGATCACGGGGAGAGAACCAAACAGAAGCTGCGCCGGGATCAGAGCTAGAAAAGGGGCGGTAGATTTTTCCTGATCTTCCAAGATGCGTCCTCTACGCCAGCATCATCGCGGGTTGTTCGAGATTTTGCTTAAAGGTCTGCAGGAATTTGGCACCCGTTGCACCGTCGATGACGCGGTGGTCGCACGACATCGTAACATTCATGATGCTGCGGACAACGACCTCGCCATCGCGGACTACCGGAGTCTGGGCCGCACCGCCGACCGCCAAAATGCCTGCTTCGGGCGGGTTAATGATCGCCGTAAATTCTTTAATGCCAAACATTCCGAGGTTTGAGATCGAAAATGTTGCACCGGTATATTCTTCGGGCTGCAGTTTTTTGGCCTTTGCTTTTGCGGCAAGGTCTTTGATCTCGGCTGAGATCTCAAGAAAGCCTTTTAAATTTGCACCGCGAATAACCGGCGTGATCAAACCTTCGTCGATAGCGACCGCGACGCCGATGTCAGCCTGTTGGTAAAAGCGGATATTTTTGTCCTGATACGACGAGTTTGCAAAAGGATGCTTGACCAATGCCATCGCGGTGGCTTTGACGACGATGTCGTTGACGCTGATCTTTTGATCTTCGCTGACGGACGCATTGACCGATTTGCGAAGCTCCATACAAGCGTCCATCTCGATCTCGATCGTAAGATAAAATGTCGGGATCGGGCCGATCGATTCTGCGAGACGGCTGGCAATGATCTGACGCATTTTCGACGTCGTTTCGTCGGTGTAAGCCGATGCTCCAACGACGGTGGATGCGGTAAACGTTCTCGCGGACTGGCTGCTCGCCGCCGTTGACTTGCCGCCGCCTGCTAAAGCCTCTTCGATATCGCGTTTGATGATGCGGCCGTTCGGGCCAGTTCCGGCAATTGTTTTTAGATCAATAGCATTTTCCGCCGCCATGCGAGCTGCGATCGGGGAAACGATCAATCTGCCGTTACCCGATGTCGAAGCCGGAGCGGCGGTCGGAGTCGGGGCAGGGGCCGAAACTAACGGTTCTGGCTTAGACTCTTCCGCCTTGGTTTCCTCAACGACTACAGGTACAGCTGAACTTCCATTGGAAGATGCTTCGCTAAGGAGCGCCGAGATATCCTCGCCCTTTTCGCCGGTGATGGCGATGGCTTCGCCAAGCAGGGCAGTGTCGCCTGCGGCTTTTAATATTTTTAACAGAGTGCCGGATTTTAGCGCGGTCATCTCCATTGTCGCTTTGTCGGTATCGACTTCGGCAAGCGTCTCGCCGGCGTCGTAGCTCTCGCCTTCGTTCTTGACCCAACGCGCGATCTGGCCCTCTTCCATAGTGGGCGAAAGTTTCGGCATTAAAAATTTATCAGCCATATATATTGTCTATAAATAACAAACTTCCTTAACGGCAGCGACGATCTTTTCGACGCTAGGCAACGCAAGTGCCTCGAGATTTTTGGCGTACGGCATAGGAGCCTCGGCACACGAAAGACGTTTTACCGGAGCATCCAGATAATCGAACGCATGATCCATCACCTGATACGTGATCTCTGCTCCGACAGAGGCGAATTCGTGCGATTCTTCGGCGATCACAAGTCGGTTCGTTTTCTTGATCGAATTGACGATCGTATCGATATCGAGCGGTTTGATCGTTCGCGGGTCGATGACCTCGACCGATACGTCAAACTCTTCCTGAATTTTTTCGGCAGCCTGCAAAGCAAGCGGCACGGTCATCGAACGGGCAACGATCGTGCAGTCTTTACCCTCGCGTTTAATGTCAGCGACACCAAGCGGGATCGTAAAATCCTCGTCCTCGGGAACCTCGCCTTTGATCCCGTACATTCTTTCTTGTTCGAGAAAAACGATCGGGTTGTCGTCGCGGATCGCCGATTTGAGCAACCCTTTTGCATCAGCCGCCGTCGAAGGCATCACGACTTTTAGCCCCGGGAAGTTGGCATAAAACGCCTCTAGTGCCTGCGAGTGCTGTGACGAGACCTGATACGCCGAGCCGTTTGGCCCGCGAAAAACTATCGGCACCTTGAACTGTCCGCCGGACATATAGAGCATCTTCGCAGCGTGATTAATGATCTGATCGGCGGCGAGGATCGAGAAATTCCACGTCATAAATTCTATCACCGGCCGCAATCCCGCCATTGCCGCACCGACGCCGACAGCCGCAAAACCAAGCTCAGTGATAGGCGTATCGACAACACGCTTGTCGCCAAACTCTTTCCACAGCCCGCGCGTGACCTTGTAAGCTCCGTCATACTCGGCGACCTCTTCGCCCATGACAAAGACATTTTCGTCCCGTAAAATTTCTTCGCGCAATGCTTCGTTCAGAGCATCGCGTATCGTTAATAACGCCATAAATTTATGCTAATACGTCTGTGAAAAGCTCGCTCTCAGCCGGATACGGGCTCTCGTCAGAAAATGCGACGGCACGATCGACTGCCTCGATAGCTTCCTGGTCGATAGCTTCAAAATCTTTGTCGGTCAATACCTTTGCCGCTTTCAGGCTGTCTTTGAACAGCACGATCGGATCGCGTTCCTGGTATTTGAGGATCTCGTCGCGCGTCCGGTAATTGCCCGGGTCGGACATCGAGTGTCCCATAAATCGGTAAGCCCGGATCTCAAGCAGCGTCGGCGAACCGTCTTTGCGGGCACGAGCGATAGCCCGCAACGTTGCATCGCGAACGGCCATCACATCCATACCGTCAACAAATTCATTTGCCATCTCAAAAGCCTCGGCCTTTTTCGCGATGCTGCGCGAAGACATAGCACGCTTTTGCGAAGTACCCATGCCGTATTGGTTGTTTTCGCAGATGTAGATGCAGGGGAGTTTCCAAAGCTGGGCCATGTTCAGCGATTCGTGAAAGATGCCCTGATTGACCGCAGCTTCGCCAAAAAAGCACAGCGTCACCTGGCCGGTGTTTTTGTATTTTGCGGCGTAGGCCATTCCAGTCCCGACGCCGATCTGGCCGCCGACGATGCCGTGACCGCCGTAAAACTCAAGCTCTTTTGAAAACATATGCATCGAGCCGCCTTTGCCTCCGACACATCCGCCCTCTTTTCCATAAAGCTCAGCCATCACGCTCTCAGGCGTCATGCCTTTGATCATCGCTTGGACGTGATCACGATATGCCGTGATGACCATGTCGGTCTTCTCTAATGCCATCATCGTACCAACGCCGATCGCCTCTTGGCCAATATAAAGATGGCAAAAGCCGCCGATCTTGCCCATGCGATAGACCTCGGCACATTTTTCTTCGAAAATACGCCCGAGCACCATCTGATAGAGCATTTCACGCAAAAGCGTTTTGTCGGTTTTCTTGATGGCGGCGAGCTGTGAAGCCCGGCGTTTGACGTATTCGGCCTTGGCCTGTTCGACCTCGACAAAATCTGTAAAACCTTTAGCCTTGCCTGTCCCGTTGGTCGAAACTTTGGCGGTCTTGGCCGCGGGCTTTTGGCGAGTTGCTGCTTTGGACAAAATCAAATCCTCCGTGCCTTGTAAGTTCGGCAATATCGAAATTAGCGATGCGAAACGAGTATTATAAGTGAGCAAGTTGGTTTGTGCAAAATATTGGCTAGGCTCTACTGCCTGATTTGCGAAAATGATATAGTCTCAATTATTGTCCTAGCCTATGAAGCGAGCCTTTGTTTTTACGTTTATCCTCATTGTGCTGAGCGTTTTGGGTGCTGCCGCCCAAAACCCGGTTTCGTGGACGCTTGAATCAGAATCAAAAGGAAAACCGGCGGTAGCCGGCAAAGCATTCAAGGCTACGCTCAAAGCAAAAGTCGAAGCCCCGTGGCATCTCTACGCTATCGAGCAGCCCGACGGCGGGCCGATACCCACAACGATCACGTCCGCAGCACCTGAGATATTTGTCATCGACGGCAAAATTAGCTCGCCGAAACCGATCACTAAATTTGACGAAAATTTTAAGATCGACACAAAGTTTTTTGAAAAAGAAGCGTCATTCGAAGTCGTTATCAAGCCGCTCACGGCGGCCAACGTCGATGACCTCGCTCTAAACGTCAGATATCAGGTGTGTAATGAAAACACCTGTTTGCCCCCAAAAACGGTAAAAGTTACCTTTGCAGGAACTGAGGATGTAAAACGCGTCTTTGATCTGCCGGACAATACCGATCAATCAGCCGCCAGCAAG
>JBEBGA010000221.1:0-5438 GCA_040081695.1 Pyrinomonadaceae bacterium | reverse complement strand
AGTAACAACTGGGTGATCAGCGGCAAACGGACGGCGGACGGCAAGGCTATGCTTGCGAACGATCCGCATTTGTCGCCTACGGCTCCCGGCGTTTGGTATCTTGCCTCGATCCACAGCCCAAGTGTTCATGCGGCGGGCGTATCGATTCCCGGAATGCCTGCCATCATCATCGGTCATAATGAGAACGTCGCGTGGGGAATGACGAACGTCGGCCCGGATGTGCAGGACATTTATCTCGAGACGATCGAGGGCGAACTGGCAAGCGGCACGGCCAAAGTCCGCACGCCGACGGGCGTCGAGACCCTAAAGACTCGAAAGGAAAAGATCAATGTTCGAGGCAATCTGCTCAAACCCGATATGTCTCCGGTCGACCTAGATGTGTACGAAACCCGCAACGGCCCGATAGTGATGACCGAGGGCGGCAAGAGTTATTCGTTGAAATGGACGGCGCTCGATCCTAAAAATCTCGATCTCGGTACGTTTTTCAAACTTAACCGTGCAGGGAATTGGCAGGAGTTTCAGAACGCTCTAAAAGGCTATGGAGGCTCAACGCAAAATTTTGTCTACGCCGATGTGAGAGGGAATATCGGTTGGTACGCGGCCGGACAGATACCGATCCGCCGCAAGGGCGATGGCTCGCTGCCGTATGACGGTGCAACGACGGACGGTGATTGGACGGGCATGATCCCGTTCGACGAGCTGCCGCATCTGTACAATCCGCCGTCGGGTTTTATCGTGACGGCCAACCAGCGGATCGCCGGCACCGACTATAAATATCAGCAAATGTCTCGCGTTTATGTCTCGGATCGCGCTCGTCGGATCTACGATCTCATCTCCGCCAAAAGGCAGGGAATGACGATGGATGATTCCCGCGATATCCAGCATGACGCTTACAATTGGCCGCTTGCAGCATTTGCAAAGTCAGTCGTTGCGGACGGTTCTGCCTCGGCAGAGACGATCGCGGTGCTAAAAGATTGGGATGGTAAGATGACGCCCGACAGTCGCGGAGCGGTTATAGCCAACGAGATCCGTAGCTGCATCGTTAATAAGATCGCTGACGACAATAAACCGGTTCCCGCCGGGCTTATACTCTCGCGAATATTTGACCTCGCGATCCGCGAACAGTCCGCCCGCTGGCTGCCCGCGGCATACAAAACATACGGCGAGCTTTACAAAGCATGTGATGCCAGTGCACGGACAACCCTCGCGGCCAACAAAACGTATGGTGCCGATCCGGCCGGATGGGTTTGGGGCAAAACTTTTATGTCGCGCTTTGCTCATCAACTCGCCGCCGCTCCTCTTATTGGCGGCCAGTTTGCGACGCCAAATGTTGCGATCTCAGGCAGCCGCTCTACGCCGAACGTCGGTTCCAGTGTCTCAATGCGTCTGATCGCGTCACCCGGCAACTGGGACGCCACCCGCCACGTCATCCCTCTGGGCCAGTCCGGCGACCCCAGATCACCGCATTACAAAGACCAATTCGAATCCTGGCGCACCGGCACACCGTCGATCTTCCCATTCTCCAAAGCCGCCATAACCGCCGCCGCAAAAGAAACGTGGGTTCTGAGCCCGAAGTAGATGGAATAGAAAAAGGCTTCGCGATATGCGAAGCCTTTTTTCTAGTTTGCAATGCTATATACAAGATCTTCTCGAGCTTGCTATTGGGCATTTATATGCCCGCCTTTGTTCCGGGGTTCCTTGGTAATATATTGATTCCACCATTTCCTTTCCATCCTCAGTATTAGTCGATATTCGAGTGCCGTCCTCAATACTGTAATAAGAAGTACGGTAGGGATGTGAGCCACTTTTGTCTTGACGATACCGGTCTTTGGCCCAATTTAGTTTTTCTATTGGAATCGCGTTCTTAAGATAGACGGTGAATTGAATTATGTGATTAGGAGCTAAGTTATATGAACCACTCAAACGCTTTGGATTGCTACAAGGAACGCCGGAATAATCGATGTCAATGTTGCCATCTGGAGTCTGGTAAATCGTCCCCCCAATCTTTGTCGAAGGAGGGCCAAAGAGCTTATCCACATCTTCCCGTGTAGACACAAAGACCTTTATTCCTTTCCACCCACTTTCGATTGGGTTACCTTGAGCGGGAGTTTGTACCAATAAAAAAAACGCCATCCACATTATTACTGAGATCACGCCTGCGATTGTGCGATATGTCTTCATTTTTAGGATGTTAGCACTCATTCCGGCCCAAACAGACCATACAAACCCAATGCGGTCATTAATGACATTCCCACAATTATCACAATTCGCATGGTTACCAAGCTACTCTGGCGACCCGTTGTGTACATCTGCCATTTAATACACACCTGCGCAAACGGCTTGTTCGCAACCAAGAAGATTATCGACATTAAAAGGGCAATGATTATCTCGGGTCGGGATGCCTTCATTTTTAGGATGTTAGCATAGGCGGGGTGGTGTTGGGCGGGGTTTTTGGGGATCGGAGCGGCGGAAAGATCGCAGTGCCTGACTCCGATGCTGACCCCGTTTCGTTAATCGCACTTTATTCGTGCCACGTACGACCAAAATCCTCTGTGCGAAGGATAGGCAGTGGACTTTGCTCTGGATTTGGGTCGATGGTCATTGCTCCGGTGCCGTCGGCGGAAAGTTCTACTGCCCTTATCCCTTCGTAGTTGCAAATCTTTAGCTCTGGGGCCTTAACACATCCGTTCCAGACCGCCCAGCTTTTGCCAGCGTCGTTCGTCGCTGCGAACTGCCATCCCATAAAAACATAAGCGACCTCGTCATTAACAAATTGGACTTGATTGGTCCGAATCGGCATCGGATCGTCGTGACGGAACGTCATGATCTCTTGCCACTTGTCAGAACCTATGGGAGCGGAAGAAAAAGTATAGTAGCCGCCCGGGACGAAGCCGCAGCATTCATGAAATGCCTCGACGCGAATTTGAACCTGAGCGTTCTCGGTTCGCCAGCTTTCAAATTTTTCCGCCTTATGCGGAGGCACTAACACGATATAGAGGAGAGGCCAGTAATTAGCCAAGAGCAGGATCAAGAAGATCACGCCCGTCAATCCAAAGCCTCCCCAGATCCATTTGTTCATGGTGTTTTCTTGGTAGGAGCTTTCTCCACGTGCGAAGCCGACAGGATCAAGCCTGCGATTGTGCGATATGTCTTCATTTTTAGGATGTTAGCAGAGATAGTGAACAACGAACAGTGAATTGTGAACAGTGGTCAGGAAGACGTTGGGCGGCGGAGTTGTCCGCCGCCCAGTTTATATTCAACACATTCTAAATCTAAGGCGTTGGTGGTGTTGGTTTCTTCTTCGGGGCTTCTTCGATGTGGGCGGCGGAGTTCCATGCGGCGATGGCTCCGGGTTCGGAAGCACAGAAGTTTGGGACCATGTGGCTGATGGTGCTTTTTAGAGCGACGAAATCGTTCAGCTTGGCGTTGATCTCGGCGTTTTTGGCGACGCGGCCGCCGAGGGCGGAGTCTTGCTGGCCAAATGATGCTTCGAAGGCGTTGCAGGCATCTGTCACGAGGGACCACCAGTGCGAGGGAGCACCATAGCTGGTGAGCAAGCTGCCATCGTCAGGCTCACCTAAGGCAAAGCTTCGTCCGGCGGCGAGCAAGGCCTGATCTGCCATTGTTGTCGTGTAGCGGTAACGGTCGCGTGTGCCGGGGTTATCAAATTCGGCGGCGCGTGCGGCGTTGCGGACCTTTGCCATAATATCGAGCAGGTCGATGCGTTCGGAGCCTTTGACATCGGTGGCGCTGAGGCCTTCGCCGACAAATGACGCGACCGCTCCGGCAAGGTTTTCGATCTCGTTGACAATGGCCGTCAGTAAAGCGGTTTTAGTTTCGAACAAACTGCCGCCCGGAATGAGCGCGACGAAATCAACTATCCATTGACGGCAACGCTGGCCGCATTCGACGTATCTGCGAGTTTTATCGTTCATAGGGTGTTATGAACCTCCTAAATTTTTAAATTACCGTGGAAATGCTGCGGTGTACCGATAATACGCCCCATTTTTTTCTTGTCAAGCGCAGTTTTGCCACCAAAAGCTGCTCAGGAATGTATGAAAGCCGCTCAGATATGAACGAGAGCATGTCAGATGCGTTTGAATGTAGGTCAGACGGGAATGAAAGTAATCTAGAAGCGGGTAAAAGTAACTCAGAAGCCTTTGAAAGTTGGTCAGTGGTGTTTGTAAGTGGCTCAGACACGATTGAAAGTTACTCAGAAGTGATCTGAAGTAAGGCAGGGCTAATGTGAAGTAACTTAGACAGATTGTTACAACGCCGTGAGCAGTTGTCGGTGATCGGTTGACAGTTGTCAGAAAGAGAAGGCCGCGGGCGTGATACTCTCGGCCTTTTTAAGTTCAGTGAAAAATTATCCCGATCACAAACATTGAAATGAGCGGGAATGCAGCGACAAGAAACACGATACCCCAGAATCCGGGCAGTTCTCGTTTTACAAATAACTTCCAGAGTACGTAGGGGATCAACGGAGCCGCTAGAGCCATACTGACCATTAGGAGCAGTCCGCCCACGCCATTAATTCCTCTGTACCTTCGTTCTTCTAACGTTGTGCCCGGAAATAGATCGATCAATAGTGAGGCGATCGCAACAAAACTGACAACCGACAGATAAAATATCCGAATTATCCATCGAAGGATATTCGGGGGATCCTTCCGTTCTTGTGATTCAAACATATTCGCGGCCTTTTTCATGGATGTTACGCCCTTACTCACGTGCGGGCTTCTGCAATTCTACTTAGAAAATCGCTCAGGATGATCGCGGCGGCTTCGGAGTCTACTAGATTCTTTGTATCGGCGAGGGAAACGCCTTGTTGCCAGAGGCGGGATTTGGCTTCGTATGAGGTGGAGCGTTCGTCCTGGAGATAGACGGGTGTGTCGAGCGAGAGGGCAAACTTTCGCTGCCAGTCGCGGGCGTACGCGGACATCTCACTTTCTGTGCCGTCGCCAGCTAACGGCAAACCAATTACGAGTGCGGCGGCATCATATTCGGCGAGTAGATCTTTGATGCGGACGAGTAACTTTTTCCAGCTCTCGAGCGTAATAACGTCGAGCGGGCGTGTGGTGATACGCAATTCGTCACAGACGGCGACGCCGACGCGTTTTGTACCCGGATCGAGGCACAATATGCGGCCCGCGGGCGGAACGCTTGAAAGGTCTGTAAAATCGACGGGATTGGTTGTTTCTTTTTCTTGCACGGATAGTTTCAATAAAGGATAATTGGTTTTGCTTGGGCTCGGCAATTCATAATAGAGGTATTATATGTCATTTCGCGGAAAGCTTTGGGTGATGCTGCTATCGGGTGCGATCGCGGTGTATGCTGTGGTCGGCGGGCTGCCGTTTGTCGGTAGTTTGCTGACGACTTCGGCACAAGAGCCGGTCAACGATTCGGGCACGCAGCTTCGCATTGTCGAATCGGTGCTCAAC
>JBEBGA010000220.1:0-5453 GCA_040081695.1 Pyrinomonadaceae bacterium | reverse complement strand
ACGAAACGTCGCGATCCCACGCGTTGCAAGGGCCTCAGCAATATTCTGCATCGATGCCGAACGCATGTCCGCTCCCGCCCCATGACCCAGCACCAGCAAATGCGTCGCTCCGTCAGGCCGTGTCAGCAACGCCGAAACCTCACCTTTTTCGGGTGTTGCAAGAAATTTGTGTTCGGTCAACATCGATTCATCAAAAGCGATCAATACTTAAAAACGACCGCCTGCGGACGCCAATTATCCGGGTGATTTTTGATCGTTGGCCAGATCAATACTTCCATCCACATCGGCTTGACGCTGATCATTGCGAAATCCTTCTTGAGATCGGGCCAAAAATATTTGGCCTGCTCATCCGTGTAAAACTTCTTTGCCTCGGGATTATTTGGATCTGTATAAATGGTCGCGGTGCCCATCAGCGTGACGTAGCTCTCTTTAGCGTCGTCATTGTAATAAAGCGTGACTTTAGGGTTTTTCTTGATCTGTTCGATCTTTCGTGTTGACCGTCGGGTCAGGATCCAAACGGTTAGTCCTTTATCCGGTCTTGTGAGATCCAATGTCCCCAATTGTGTAACGACCGTTCGTGCTCGTGGAATGCCATCATCATCGACGGTTATTAATGCGGCGTATTTGTCCGCGATCATCAGCGATCTGGCCGATTCGAGGAGCGTCTTCTCGTCATCAACTTTGTACGGTTCGCGGGCATCTTTTGGCAGCGGCTTTTGCGCGAACACCAAGCTACAGGTCAGTAAAAGAAACGCGACTAGAATGAGGTAAGACCGCATACGCTTTAACATCACTGACGAAAATTCTTCTTCAATTTCTGCCAGACCTCAAAATACTCAGCCTGCAGTTGCGAGGTTTCCATCGCAAATTTTGTCGGGCGGATGATGTATCGCGATTCGAACATAAACGCCATTGTGCCTTCGAGTTTTTGCGGTTTGAGATCAGCACTTGACGCTTTTTCAAACGCGTCGAGATCGGGGCCGTGGGCGGACATTTGGTTGTGGAGCGAACCGCCGCCGGGGACAAAACCCTCTTCTTTGGCGTCGTACGCACCGTAGATCAGGCCCATGTATTCGGACATATAGTTGCGGTGATACCACGGCGGACGGAATGTATTTTCGGCAACAAGCCAGCGGTCGGGGAAAATGACAAAATCGCAATTTGCAACGCCCGCCTCGCCCGACGGCGAGGTCAGAACGGTGAAAATACTTGGGTCGGGATGATCGAACGAAATAGAACCGATCGTATTGAATCGTTTCAGGTCATACCGATACGGAGCATAGTTACCGTGCCACGCAACGACATCAAGCGGCGAGTGATCTATCTGACACGACCAAAGATTGCCGCCAAATTTGGCGACCAGTTCAAAGTCTCCCTCGACATCCTCGTACCAAGCAACAGGGATCTCAAAATCACGCGAATTGGCAAGCCCGTTCGCCCCGATAGGTCCGAGGTCCGGTAGCCGAAATTGCTGGCCGTAGTTTTCGCAAATATACCCGCGAAGCTGTTTGTCGTCAGGATGCGGCTCGACCTTAAATTTCAACCCTCTTGGTATCACAGCTACCGATCCCGGCCCGACCTGCAGCAGCCCAAGTTCGGTCAGTATCCCAAGCCTCCCCATCTCCGGCACGATCAACATCTCGCCATCAGCGTTGTAAAAATACCGGTCGCCCATGCCCTTGTTGCAAGTGTAGATGTGGATGCCGATGCCTGTTTGCGACATCAGATCGCCGTTCAAAGCAATGGTCGTGATGCCGTCAATAAAATCTGTCGGCTCGGTCGGGATCGGCAGCGGATCCCAACGAAGCTGGTTTGGTGTGACATCAATGTCATCCGGTTTGCTCTGCCATCGCTTGTTGTCGATGCGTTCAAACGGCTTATGCATCACGGACGGCCGGATGCGATATGTCCACGTCCGCTTATTCCCCGCACGCGGCACAGTAAACGCCGTGCCCGACAACTGCTCCGCATACAACCCAAGGGGTGCCTTCTGCGGCGAATTTTGCCCCACCGGCAAAGCCCCATCGACCGCTTCGGTCGCAAATTCGTTTCCAAAACCTATCTGGTATTTAAGGTTCATAAAGAGATTTAGCCACGAATTAACACGAATTGCACGAATCAGGTAGCAGATTTATTCGTGTCATTCGTGTTCATTCGTGGCAAAAAATTCTTAAAGGTTTCCGCGTCGCCGCTGTTCTTCCTCGATAGAAACAAACAATGCCTTAAAGTTCCCCTTGCCAAAGCCTTTGCAGCCTTTGCGTTGAAGGATCTCGTAAAAAACTGTCGGGCGGTCTTCGACCGGTTTGGTGAATATCTGCAGCAGATAACCCTCTTCGTCGCAATCGACGAGGATGCCGAGTTTTTGTAAGCTTTCGATGTCTTCGTCGATCTCGCCGACGCGGTCGAGAACGTCTTCGTAATAGGTGTCGGGGATGCTGAGAAATTCGACGCCGTTTTCCATCAGTTTTGCGACAGTGCTGCGGATGTCTCGGCACAGCAGAGCGATGTGCTGGGCACCGGCGGAGCGGTAAAAATCGATGTATTCCTGTATCTGTGATTTGCCGCCTTTGCCGGTCGCAGGCTCGTTGATCGGAAATTTGATATTGTGCTGGCCGTCCGACATGACGATCGACATCAGTGACGAATACTCGGTCGAGATGTCTTTGTCGTCAAACGTGATGTAGCGGAAAAACCCGAGCACGTCACGGTAAAAATCGCACCAATGCCCCATTTTCCCAAGCTCAACATTACCGACGATATGATCGACCATCATGATTCCCGTCGGATCACCCGCGACATCCTGAGCAACAAATCCCGGCAGGAAAACGCCGTTGTAATTGTGGCCGTTGTTGGTGTTGTACGAGATAAATGAGTGGATCGTATCGCCATAAGTTGCGATCGCCGAATGACGAACCGACCCATTCTCATCGGCCATATCGTGCGGCTCAGTCACCGGAGTCGCACCACGCCGAACCGCTTCGCTAAACGCATGATCAGCGTCCTCAACATAAAACGCAATATCCCGCACGCCGTCACCGTGCTGCTTGATATGCTCCGCCGCCGGATGCTCGGGACCCATCGGCGTCGTCAGCACAAAATTGATATTCGTCTGCCGCATCAGATACGAGGTCGTTTCACGATTACCCGTCTCCAGCCCCGAATACCCTGCGCGCGAAAACCCAAACGCCTTACGATAATAAAACTCCGCCTGCTTAGCATTGCCGACGTAAAACTCGACGTGGTGTATTTTTTTCAGCCCAAGCGGATTTTGCACCGCAGTATTCGTCTCAACTGCTGTATTTATATCTGTGATCATAATCAAAAACTCTCGATGTATTTCTTTGTTATCTCTTTTAACTCAGAATACGATGGTATGACATACAACACCGGCTGCATATCGCTGTAGGTGTATTCGTGGCTGATGACCGTTTCGAGATCGAAAGGTCGGCGTTCGACCTTGTCTGAGAATGCATGTTCGAGTTCGCCAAAGCTCGAGAGTAATCCCGCTCCATACGCTTTAATGTCGCCTTCGTGTTCGACCAGGCCGAATTCGACGGTGAACCAATAGAGGCGGCCGAGTTGCTCAAGCTGCTCGTCGGTCGCGATGCGGGCTCCGTGGCCGATAAACTGCGAAAAATCGGCAAAATTCGGGTTCGTGAACATCGGGATGTGGCCGATCGCTTCGTGGACGATGTCCGGTTCGGGCGTGTACGCCGGATGCGAATGGTGACGGATGTATTGCGTACAGAGCATCACTCGGTACGACAGCCATGAGAGGAATCCGCGTGTTTCGACAAGGCCTTCGATCGGAGCGAGCCGAAATCCGGTCAGTTCTTTCAGACGGCGGTTCATCTCTGAAAGCTGCGGTATCCGCTCGGTCGTGATGCCAAGATCTTTTTTTGCCCGCAAATAAAACGGCGAAGCGTATTTTTGCTGCAGTTCTTCTAATTCCTCGGCAACGTAGCGCCAGACACGCTGTTCGCGGGCGTTGTAATCGACATCCGTGATCTCACCCGTCTCGCGAAAGCTCTTGGCACACTGCGCGATATAGTCGCGGCGGGTGCGATACTCGGCGTCATTTGCTCCGGGATGATCAATGTGGAGCTCGTTGATATTCTCAAATTTTAGGTCTTTGAATTCGGGCAGTTCCGCATCCGAGACGGTAAAATTTTCGATCGCAAAATCGGCTTCGGTCGCAGTTGTAGTTTCGTTGAGCATCGGTTTGGCGGCTCCTTTCATATGTTCGATGTCCGTGCGTGTGGCAAAGTTATCCGAGAATAAGCAATTGTAATAGAAGACGCGTTTTGGTTGAATAATGAATGTAAGTTATTATGCAGCCACAGCCTTAGAATATGAGTTTATATATGATTCTAAGTTTATATTGTTTGGTCCGCCCCTGGTCCATCTTGGTCCACCCGGTCCGGACCGGACCAAAAACATCATGATCGATGAAATTGATAGAAAAATATTAAAAGAATTGCAAGAGGACGCCCGGACGAGCTACGCCGAGCTTGGCCGTCGCGTCGGGCTGACGACACCGGCCGTCATCGAGCGCGTTCATAAGCTAGAGGACGCCCGCATCATCACCGGTTATCGTGCCGAGATCGACACCGCAAAGGTCGGGCTGCCGATCATGGCGTTTGTGCGTATGAGCATCACCGGCGTGGATTACAGCCACATCATCGAGGTCGCTCAGGAGTCGAACGAAGTCCTCGAATGCCATCGCGGCACCGGCGGCGATTCGTTCATTATGAAAGTGGCCGTCCGTTCGGTCGAGCATCTGCAGGAAATGATCGACCGGCTAACCCCTTATGGCATCACGACAACGACGATTGTTTTGTCATCACCCGTAAAACGCCGCGTGATCGAGGTTTGATCACTTCAATCTTTCCAAAACGCCTTTTCGCTTGACGATATTTTTGTAATCCCACTGAATGGCAGCGGCTTTTTTTAGCCAGCGTTTTAGATCGTCAAAGTTGATCTCGGCAACATTGTTGTAAAAAACTGACGCGTCTTTGAATTTGCCGGTTCCAGGCGTCAGGAGTTCTTCTTCAAAATCCGCACCGCTCCAGAACATCAACCGAATGCCGGCCTTTTGTTTGCTGTATCCGACGATAGGATTACCCTCGAGGAACCACACCGGGTGGGCGTGCCAGACCTTATTTTCCGCCTGCGGCAATCCACGACCGATCTCGCCGCCAAGTATGCCGCATATTTCCCGGTCGATCGGCATTTGAGCGTCATTATATTCTTTAATATCGTCATTCAGCATGTATTTTTGAACGTAACTCAACACCATCCCACTGTCAAAATCACAGGTTCAGCGCCAGTTGCCGATCAGGACAAATCCCGACCAAAAATAAGGGTGTGAAAAGCCCGGGTCAGCCTTTGTCGCATTTGCGATCATTTTCCGCTGAGCTTGCTGGAGAGCCTCGGCCTTGGTCGTGCGGAAC
>JBEBGA010000017.1:0-19394 GCA_040081695.1 Pyrinomonadaceae bacterium | reverse complement strand
GATCTGGGCAGCGTGTTTGCCCTCGGGTTGGGGGCGACGATTGGCACAAATCGCCTACTTTCGAATTATGACGTTTTCAGGCTGAAAATGTCAAGAAATTCTTGTGTATAAACAAAATAAAGTTTGTTGAACGTGGGACTTAGGCGACTATGACTTTGATCTCAGGATCGATCTCGTCCTGGATCATATTTTCGATCGCCATCAGCGTGCCGGTCAGCGAACTCGGGCAGCTGCCGCAGGCACCTTCGTATCGAATCTTTAGGGTGGAATCTGTGAGTTCGAGCACCTCAAGCCATCCGCCGTCACTGGCAAGAAAGGGACGAATGCGTTCGTCAAGCAGAGCTTCGATCTCGCGGATCTTTGGGTCATCGCTCGCGGCGGCGGCGATAGCTCCGCCGACGGCCGCAGCCGCAGCTTTACCGTTGCCGTTCGACGTCACCACCGTCTCGGCGGCCCGAATAGGCACCGCAAGCTCGGGTAGGATCTCGTCCCACTCGGCGTCATCGGTCTTTTCGACCGTGATCATCTTGTCCATGTAAAACACCGACACGACCTCGCCGACGTCGAAGATCGACTTGGCGAGAGCGTCACCAGCACCGTCCTCAGCGGATTTGAATGAGTGCGAAGTGCCGTGTGATACCGGTTCTTTCAGTATGAACTTTACGGCGTTCGGATTTGGCGTTTCCTGTATGTCTGCGATCTTTGGCATTTTTACTCAACGGTCAAAATGTAATTCGTAATCATTACATTTTTTTCAACATTGTAAAGTATAACGTAAAACGCCCAAAGACAAAAAAGAAAAACGGCCTTGATCATCAGACCAAGGCCGTTTTTACACAAATATATACGGCTGTTACAACAAAATACAGCCGTCCGCTGCCGTTTCAAACCAACCGAAATTATTCGGTGATATGAATGTCCTCATTCTTATTGACCCTGCCCGAGAGAAACAATCCCCCGAGTACAACGGTCAAGAGCACAAAAATGATCGCTCCCGCGATATACATCGTCTGGCCGCCTCCGCTCACATATTTGTAAAACGAAAACGCAGCAATGGCCGCGGAAACTAATGCCAGCAATGCAAAAAGCATATCCTTCACAAAAATCACCTCCGATCGTAAAAAGGTTACCTTACGAAGTTCAAACGGACTATCTATCCGGTCGCCGCTGATCGGCACCCGTCCAGATCTGCCCTACCCGACAAATTTCAAACTGCCTACTACTAGTTCGTGAGACAATCTTAACTCCACTTTGCTCAAAAGCGCAAGCATTTTTTGACACGGTCGCTGGGCTCTATTTTTTGAGCCAGCCAAATAATGCATTGACCGTGATATCGCGGTTCGTCTCATAGATCGCTTTCGTCAGCGGAATGCCCATGGGACAGACCTGAATGCAGTTTTGCGCGTTGCCGCAATTGGTAATACCGTCATCACCGAGCAAACCATTGATGCGATCCTCAGCACTCATCTTGCCAGTCGGATGCATATTAAATAGACGTGCCTGGGCGATCGCCTGCGGGCCGATGTAATTGTCATCGCCGTATTGCGGGCAAGCCTCGAGACAGCAGCCGCAGGTCATACAACGCGAAAAAGCATAGCGTTCCTGCGCGACTTCGTTGGATATGTGCGGCCCGGGGCCGAGGTTGTAAGAGCCGTCAAGCTCGACCCATGCCTCGACTTGTTTGAGATGGTCAAACATTTTCGAACGATCGACCTTGAGGTCACGGACGTTTGGAAATTTCGACATCGGGGCGAGAGTGACCGTGTCGGAATTTGACGCGAGCAGCAGATCGTCGATCAGAGCCGAGCACGATTGCCGCACCTTGCCGTCGATGACCATTGTGCAGATGCCGCAGACCTGCTCTAAACACGACATATCCCAAACGGGCGGCGTTGTCTGTTTGCCCTCTATCGTTACGGGATCTTTGCGGATCTCCATGAGCGCCGAGATGACGTTCAGGTTACGGCGATATTGCAGCTCAAACGTTTCCCAATGCGCTACGGCACCCTCTTGCTCACGCCGCTGGATCTTGAATTTGATCGTCGCGGGCGGCGTTTCGAGGCGTTTCTTTTCGATGTGTGCGTTCGTGGTCATCTCTTCTATGCCTTTTTCTTACTCGACGAATAATCTCTCTTTCTCGGTTCGACCAAGGACACGTCGATCGGCTCGTAGCTCAAGACCGGAGCTTCGGCCGAGTATTCGGCGATGGTCGTTTTCATAAAATTCTCATCATCGCGTTCGGGAAAATCGGGTTTATAATGTGCCCCGCGCGACTCGTTTCGATTTAACGCGCCGAGCGTGATAACGCGGGCGAGGTTGAGCATATTTGAAAGCTGGCGTGCGTGCGGCACCGCCTGCGTCGCCCAGAGGTTTGAATCGTTGATCGAGATATTTTTGAAGCGATCTTGCAACTCGCGGATCTTGTCGTCGGTCGCCTGCAGGCGGTCATTGTAGCGAACGACGGTGACGTTGTCGGTCATCACCTTGCCGAGTTCGTCGTGCAACTTGTACTGATTTTCGCCGCCCTCGCTCCTGATGATCGATTGGTTGATCTCCTGCTGGCGTGCAAGTTCGGCGGCGTGGACGCCGTTAGTTTCGGTCGAACCGCGTTCGACATTCTTTGCATACTCCATCGCGGCCGGGGCTGCAACAAAACCGCCGTAAACACACGACAGCAACGAGTTTGCACCCAAACGGTTAGCTCCGTGGATCGAATAATCACATTCGCCCGCCGCAAACAGTCCCGGAATATTTGTCCGCTGCTCAAAATCGACCCACAGGCCGCCCATCGAATAATGAACGCCCGGGAAAATACGCATCGGCACATATCGCGGATCGTCGCCGACAAACATCTCGTAGATCTCGAGGATCGCTCCGAGCTTTTCGGTCAAAACGTCCGCCGGGATGTGCGTCAGATCGAGATAGACCTGATTTTCGCCGCCGACACCTGCTCCTTCTAAACAGACCTGAAATATCTCACGCGTCGCGATATCACGCGGGACGAGATTCCCGTATGCCGGATATTTTTCTTCAAGAAAATATCGTCGGTCGGCGTCCGGGATCTCTTTCGGCTTACGAGCGTCCATCGGATCACGTGGCACCCAGACACGCCCACCTTCGCCGCGAGCCGATTCGCTCATTAATCGGAGTTTGTCTTCGCCCGGAATCGAGGTCGGATGGACCTGTATAAATTCACCATTCGCGTATTTCGCACCCTGCTCGTAACACGCCCCGACAGCGCTGCCGGTGCAGGTCTGCGAATTGGTTGATTTACCAAAAACCATTCCGGGACCGCCTGTCGCCATGATCACCGCATCCGCCGCAAACGACTTTAGCTCAAGCGTTTGCAGGTTCATGGCGACGAGTCCACGACAGACTTGATGATCGTCGAGGATTAGCGAGAGCATTTCCCAACCCTCGTATTTTGTCACCTTACCGCCGACTTCCCATTTGCGGACCTGTTCGTCGAGAGCATATAAAAGCTGTTGCCCGGTCGAGGCCCCCGCAAACGCGGTGCGATGATGAAGCGTTCCGCCAAAACGGCGAAAATCCATAAGCCCCTCTTTTGTTCGCGAAAAAGGCACGCCCATTCGATCAAACAGATAAATGATCTCAGGAGCCATATCGGTCATGCGTTTGACCGGCGGCTGGTTGGCAAGAAAGTCGCCGCCGTAAACCGTGTCATCTAGATGCTTCGCGGGCGAATCGCCCTCGCCCTTCGTATTGACAGCTCCGTTGATGCCGCCTTGGGCACAAACAGAGTGCGAGCGCTTTACCGGCACGACCGAGATCAGATCGACCTCGTGTCCCGCTTCAGCGATCTTCATCGCCGCCGCAAGGCCAGCTAAGCCGCCGCCAACGATCGCAATTTTTAATCCTGTAGCCATAAAAAAAACTAAAACTTTGCCGCTCCAGGCGAGGTCGGTTTCTTTGTCTCTTCGCAAATAAATTTGGGCATTAGTCCGCACGGGCGGACAAATGAAAATGCCGCGTTGATACCGACGAATGAGAGCATTGCGGCGAGCCCGAGACACGCTGAAAGGGTTACCTTTTGCGCTTTTTCGCCGATCACGATGCCCCAATCGACCGCGAACAAAAAGAATCCGTACGCCAGATGCCACGCGGTCGCGAGTATCCCAAGGATATAGACGACCATTACCCAGGTGATCTGAAATTCAGCCGAGACGATTGCAAAAGCCTTGTCGGCGTTCCCCGCAACAGGCGTCATATTGAGGTACGGTATCAGCCCGAACCGCAAATTCAGCACGTGAAACAGTATAAAAAAGAACAAAAATATGCCTGTAGCCCGCTGTAGCATGTAAAACCAATTGCGGCCATAGCTGTAAGTTAGCGCATTTGGTTTGGCCTCAGCCGAGATCAAAACGCCGTAGACCGAATGAAATATCAGCGGCAAAAAGATGCCGAATATTTCGATCAGCAGCAAAAACGGGATGTCGTGGATCTCTTTTACGGCCTTGTTAAAGCTCGCCTCGCCGTTCATCGCCTTTGAGTTGGTGAACATGTGCACAAAGAAAAACATGCCCAGCGGGACGATGCCCGTGATCTGATGCAGCTTTCTCAGCAGAAAAGTCTTGGAAAATTTAGCGGCCATTTTCTGAACAGAACCTAGATCGAACTATGAAAATACTTGTTTCCTGAATTCTAATTTGAAACGCAAATTTCGGCAAAGCTCGTCCGGTGCTTTTTATAATAGGCTTATTGTTATATAAGATAAAATGAAAAATATAGCCCGGCCTAAACAGCTATACTAATTACTCAAGATGCATATCGAAACGCTAAAAGTATTTTGCGATCTGGTCGATCTCGAGAGTTTTTCGCTCGCGGCAGAGCGAAACTTTATTACGCAATCGGCCGTCAGCCAGCAGATACGTGCGCTCGAGGATAAATTCAAACGCCGTCTGCTCGAACGCATACGCGGGCGACGCGATGTAAAACTCACACCGGCGGGCGAGGTGTTTTACCGCGAGTCAAAGCTGGTGCTCGATGCGTATGACCAGTTGCAGGAAAGCCTTCGCGGTGTGGTCGGCAAGATCGGCGGCACAGTTAAGGTTGCGACTGTTTATAGCGTCGGGCTGCACGAACTGCCGCAAAAGGTGCGCGAATTTATGACCAAATTCCCCGCCGCCAAGATCGACCTCGAATATTCACGCACGACACGCGTGGTCCGCGACGTGATGAACGGTACGGTCGAGCTCGGCGTGCTCGCGTTTCCCGAACCAAAACGCGGCCTGACCATAACGCCGATGTCCGACAACCGCCTGGTGCTGATCGCCCCGCTTGATCATAAGCTGGCAAGCAAAACCAAGGTCAAGGTCACCGACCTGAACGGGCAGGATTTTGTGCATTTCGAACGCGATGTGCCGACGCGCAAGGCGATGGACAAGATATTCAAGGCCAACGGCGTCGAGGTCAATAAGGTCGCCGAGTTTGACAATATCGAGACCATAAAACGCGCGGTCGAGGTAGGTTTTGGCTTGGCGATCGTGCCGGAACCGGCGGTCATTGAAGCAAAAAAAGCCGGAAGCCTTGCGGTCATCCAGCTAGCTGAAAAATATTGGGTGCGTTCGGTCGGCGTCATCCACCGCAGCGATAAGAATCTGTCGCTCGCGGCAAAGAAATTCCTGCAGTTGCTCGAAAAGCCCCGAGCCGTTAAAGAATAACTTGCCCAGCCGCCGCAACGTAGGTCATCGGCGTGGTCGGGGCCATTTCGTTGAGGGTGTATTTGAGCGTATCGACGATACCCTCGGCCTCCATATAGTCGCGGCCGAGCAGACGGCGGAAACGTTTTGTCTTGTCCTCGCCCTGCAATTCTTTAAGCATACCGCCGAGAAACGCGGTCACAAGCTCAGGTGCAAACTGCTTTCCGGCGTTACGCTGTAGATCCTCAACAACCTCTTTTGCGGGACGGCGAGCCTTGTACGGGCGGTCAGTCGTCATCGCGTCAAACGAATCGGCGAGCGTCACGATCTTTGCAATATACGGTATCTCGCGGTCGTAGAGGCCGTCGGGATAACCGCGTCCGTCGAGGCGTTCGTGGTGATATTTTGCCGCCAGCGGCACATCCGTGTACGGGTGATGTATCGGCTGCAGGATCTCAAATCCCACGCCGGGATGGCCGTTGAGTTCTTTCGATTCTTTGGCGTTGATCCGATACGGGGCGTTGATGATCTTTCGCTCGACGGTCAGCTTGCCGACGTCGTGCAGATAACCGGCGACGGCAGCACCCTCGACCTCTTCCGTGCCCCAGCCAAGTTCCATCGCGATGATCTCTGAGAATTTTCCGACGCGGACGGAGTGGCCCTCAGTATATTTATCTTTGCAGTCGATCGCCGCGGCAAATGCCTTGACGGTGTCGTGATAGGTCGAACGCATCTCGTCAAAAAGCTGACGGTTTTGCTCGGCGTGGCGTTCGATCTCGGCCATCAGATTGCGCTGTGCAATGGCGACGCCGATGTGCTGACCCATCGCACAGACGATCTCTTTTTCGTAATTTGTGTAGGCTTCGCCCGTGGCTTTTTCGCCGAGAAATATCGCACCGACGATCTCGTCACGGACGACCAGCGGAACGAACAGCTCAAGCCCACGCCGCTCAAAGCTCGTGTCATAAACCTGAAAGAACGGCAGAACCTTGGCTTGTTGGATATCGATCGGCGTCAGGCCACACGACAAAAACTGGCGTTCGTCCTCAAGCGTCAGGCTCAGGCTCAGCGGAAAATCGTCGCCGAGACCGCGGATCGCGAGCATATTCAGCTCATGTCCGAACCGCGAAAATCTCGCCACCGCCCCGCGCATGATGCCGAGCGCACCGGATATCAGGTGCAGCGACGTACGGATCGTTTCCTGAAAATTATTCTTATTTGTGATCTCCTGGCCAAGCTCAGCCAGCGCCCCAAATGCGTGGATCAACTTATGATCGTGTTCTGCCATATTTGTCTCGTTACGCTAGAGTGACGTGCTTTGTAAGACCAAGCATTTCAAATAATTCGACCGTGTTTTCGTTCATGTCGGAAAAGACGACCTTGGCACCTTTGTTCGACGCCGTATCTATAACGCCGAGCAAGATCGAGATGCCGATGCTGTTGACGATCTCGGTGTCGGCGAAATTGAGGATGAGCTTTTTGCAGCCTTCGTCGAGCTTTCGCTTGCACTCGTGCTCGATCTGCTCACCGCTGAGTTTATTGATGTAATCACCAGCGTGGATGACAGCCGTTTCCTCTACTGGCTCTAACGAACTGACAACTGCACTTTGTGTAGTCACGTAATTTCTTTCCTTGTATTAGTTAGCGTTAGCGCGTGAAACGGCTACTTGAAGTATATGTTTAACACAACTGACCCCGGAAAACAACGGAATTAAGCGCCTCGTACGAGGTTTTTTTTGTGAAAATTTATGATTTGCGCCGAATCTGGGAATTTTTTGAACAAAATATGTGTCGTTTTGGCGCTGATCTCATATTTTCTACGATTCTGATTCGTAAGGAACTCGTCCAAATTCGACTAATAAAGGCTTGAGTTTTTCGACGGCCTCAGCGTGTGCGGCGCCGTTTGTAGCAAGGATACCGTTGCGATTTTGCAGGTCGGCTCGGTCATAACGCATTTCGAAACCAAACATATCAGTGAACCGTCCGCCGGCTTCCTCAAGGATTATCTGGGGTGCACATGTGTCCCACAGCTTTGTTCGCGGGCTTGGGTGAATGTAAATGTCGCAGGTTTGGTCGGCGATGAGCCCGACCTTTAGCCCGACCGAGCCGCGATTGACCTTGTTTGCGATCCCAAAATATTCCATGATCCGGCCCATTCGTGAACTAGGGTGGTCGCGGGACATCGCCATTGTTAACTCACTGAGGTTCTCTTTGTCGGAGGTTGTCATTCGCTGCGGCTCGCCGCCACCGATGACCGTCCACGAACCTTCGCCTTTGACCGCGTAGCTGAGGATGTCGTGAAACGGCAGATACACGACACCGAGAACCGGAACTCCGTCAGACGCCAAGCCGATCTGTACGCCAAAATCGCCGTCGCGTTTTACAAAACCGGCGGTGCCGTCGAGCGGGTCGATTATCCAGACGCGTTTGTTCGCAAGGCGCGAAGCCGCGTGATCGTGCTCCTCTTCCGAAAGCGTTGCGTCATCGGGAAAAGCGGCCTCGAGCCCGTCTACGATTATCCGGCTTGCGTGTTTGTCAGCCGCGGTCACGGGCTCGGAAAAATTGTCGGCACCGAGCTTTTGCTCGGCGGCAAAATCGGTCGCGTATATTTCGAGGATCGCCTTTCCGGCGTCACGCGCGAGTGCGATCGCGGTCTCTAGCTCGTTTTGCAGCATTAACTACAATCTAACACTACGGGTGAGCCTATCCAAAAGCCAGCTATATGAACAGCCTTACCCTATATCGACCGATTAGCCTTACCCCTTGCCCCCTAAGACCACTTCTTGTGCTTCAGGGCCAATATAAGCTTCGGGCGGGTTAACTAAGTCATCATAAAATTTCAAGAATTTTCCCCATGGAGTAGCCGGATATGTCTTGGCAGGCGTTGGTAAAATTTTACCGTACTCAGGATTTCCAACGTTATCCGCCCGCGGCTTTTTGGCCTTTGTCTCTTGATAGATATTGAAAGCTCTTTGGAATTGAGCATTCAGCTCCTCGTCGGAATACCCGATACCGGCGTTTGCTCTAACCACCGCAGCTGAGCGTTCGATGGCCCTTCGCTCGCCATACTTTTTCTGAAATTCCCGAAATACAAAATCCGCACGGGCACGAGCAGCCATCTGTGTAACGATCGTACGCGTCATCCAGTCCAACCCTCCACCTTTTACCATGGACGCCTCACCCGACTCGGAGCCTTTCTTGGTCAAAATCTGTGATTGGCTAGATTCAGCCTGACTGATCCGGCTCTTAAAATCGATGGTGAATACGACCAGATCAATAAGCCTTTTTAGATTTTGATCTTTTGGCGAATATTTCAAAGCGTCCTGAAACCAGGCCTTCGCCACCGCCCAGTCGTTAGCCTGGATCGCCTCAAAACCTTTTCTTATTCGCCTGCCTGCCTGGGTCAGTGGAATAGCCTCTGCAACTGATTTCGGAAGCCCTGTTGGAGCATCACGAGCGTCGACTACCATAGGGTCGTTTGAGGGATTACCGATGTCAGTATTCGATAACTCTATTAATTTCGGGGTCGATGACGAATTAAGGCCTTTCAAATCCATCGCGGCCTCATCTCTTTTTTTTATGAAATCAGCCTGTTTTGCTGCCTCTTCGGCCGCTTTTACGGCATCCTCTTGACGCTTACGGTCGGCCTCTTTTCGTTTGCGTTCGTCCTCACGTTCGCGAGCCTGGCGATCGAGTTCCTCCTTGGTCGGGCCTGACGGTGTTGGCTGCGAATTTGGGGGTGGATTCTGACTTGGATCACGCCAACCGCACGCATTCTTGCAAGCCTGGTCACTGCACGGCGGTGCCACAACCTTGCCACAGTAGCACGTACATGAAGACGCCCGCCCGGGAATTTGTGCCGCAGCCGTCGACACGAATGCGAGAGCCAATGCGGTGACAAGCAGTATCGCTTTTTGCAGGACCGATCTATTTCCTATAAATATCCACATACGCATATCCCCGGGCCGGGTCGTAGGAAGAGTCCGATACTGGTCGGTCGCAGCTTGCCCGTATCCTTTTTCCGTCATCCCATGTGTAAGCCCAGATCTGACGAGATAGTCCTCCATTCTTCGGCCTGAATTCCCATCTTATTTCCCATACATTCGTCCCATATGGAGTGCCAATGATCTCCCCCTCGTCTCTGCATCCCGCAAAAAAAGAAGCTGGAAATTTTACCGTCCCATCATTTCGCAAGTCAAATGTCATCGGAGCTGGTCGGGCTCCGCTTCCTCTGCCACTGGAATCAAATGTCGGCTCCAGAACGTCATACCAATTCGTTCCTTTGCGCTGGGCATCGGTACAACTATGAGCGTGAACATTCGGATTCCAGTTGCAATATTTTGCGTACCAAGTGCCCTGAAGCCAGTTTAAAGACGCGGCCAGTCGTTGTTTCCGAGCTTCTTCGTCCTTCTTGGCTTGTTCTGCCGCCAGTGCGGCCGCACGTTGCTGTGCTTCCTTGTCCGCTTTTTCTTTTGCTTCGGTGTCGACTAATTTTTTCTTTGCGCGAATCTCGTAGATCTTGTCCTGTGCCTTACGGGCCTCCGTTTCGCCGGGAGCGGCCAGAATGTAGAACTTAAGTGAAATCTCGGCTGCGTCGAGTTGACCGGCGAGTTCCTGAACTAGCGAAAGGTTGTAATATGTATCGCCCCACCACGGAGCGATCCTTAACGCCTCCGCAAAGCTTTCGGCCGCAAGCTTTTGTCCGGCGGCGTCTTTGGCCGACTTGAAAAGAGTCATCCCTTGAACGAAATTCTCACGTGCCGATTCGGGGATAGCCGGGCGCGGTTTCATCTCGGAGGCCAGTTTTATGATCTGTTCGCGCAGGGCTGTATCGTCCGGCTTGAGCCGCAACTTCTCTGATAACGAGGCAAGAGATTCTTGCGGAACTTGCGCCGGGACTTGAGTGACGGAAACAAGAAAGATAAACAATGCAACGAACAAACCCGTTACTCTCATATAGCTGCCTTCAACGGGAGAAGCCGATTTACAATACGATTGATTTTTTTATGGGGTCAGTATACGACGAAACTTTTCTGGTTGCAATCAGTTTTTTTGTGCGGGGTCGCCCGATTCTTGAGGCTACGACTTTTCGACCGATTCGGTCAGGCCGCAGCGGGGGCAGATGAGGACGCGGCGGGTGTTGTCCAGCCATTTTGCGAGAGCGGGATCGGCGGGTGTCGTGTGTTTGCCTGGATCTGCGTCTGCGGCAAGTTCATTCTCGCAGCGTCTGCAGATCCAATCGATGCCATTGTTATAGAAATCCGTAAGTTCGGTCATATTGCTTGGAGTCCCGCCTTTAGGCGGAATCTTTGTCGTGACTGAGGCCGGCTAAAGCCGGGACTCCAAACGCGATCACTGTAATCGCCGAGTCGGTCGAGTCGGCTGAGCTCCGAGCAGTTTTACCGGGATCGTCGTCGTTTGACCGGCTCGATAAACCCCCAATTGGATGGTATCGCCGATCTGTTTTTTGTCGAGATAGCGATAGAGATCATCCATGTCGTTCATCTTTTCGCCGTCGATCGTCATGATGACATCGCCGAGCCTGACATTGCCGGACATATCCTGGGACACGCCCTTGAGGCCGGCGTTTGCGGCGGTCGTACCGGGCTGTACATTTCTGACGACAAGCCCCGAATCGACCGGCAACCTGATGCCCTGATCGAGCAATCCGGCAACGCTGACGAGATCGGCTCCGATCTTAGGCCGTCGGACCTCGCCAAACTTGATCAATTGCGGGATGATGCGTTTCGCAATATTGACCGGCACGGCAAAGCCGACACCGACCGAACCGCCCGCGGGCGACAATATTTGTGAGTTGATACCGATCATCCTGCCATATTTATCTAACAGAGGGCCGCCCGAATTGCCGGGGTTGATCGAGGCATCAGTCTGGATAGCAGCGTCGATAGGCCGCCCGTTACGGGCACGGATCGGACGCTGTAAGCCGGAAATGACACCGGTCGTCAATGTGCGGTCAAGGCCAAACGGATTACCGATCGCCAGCACTTTTTGCCCCACCGTCAACCTGTCCGAATCTCCTAGCGGCACAACGGTCAGTCCTGCTGGGGGATTCTCTAGACGAATTACAGCGAGATCCGTATCCGGGTCGCCGCCGATGACCTTTGCCGGATAGGTTTTGTCACCTCCAAAGCTGACGGTCAGCTTTTGTGCCCCTTCGATAACGTGATAGTTGGTAACAATGTTGCCGTTGGTATCGATGACCGAGCCTGAGCCGTTGCCTTTGCCTTCGGAAACGTCCCCCCAGAAATCTTGTGTGTACGACGTTGTATTGATAAACGCAACTCCGGGCGAGATCGTTTTGTAGACCTCGATGTTGTTTTGTTCGTCGCTCACCTGCTCCGGGTCAGAGATGCCCAGCGGAGCCGTTTCGGCAAAGGCGACGGGCGACGTGTCAGTCGACCAAACCCGTCCAAAGTTGTACAAAAGAGCGACCGCACCAACGGCGATCAGTGCCGACGAAAATGCCAGCACGATTATCTGACGGGCCGACATTTGATAAACAGATTTCGTAGCCATAATAATTATTTCCCTATCAATAAAATATCAATATTTTGATGCCGTCGAAAAGCATCTGCGTTGTGTTATGAATTACGAAAAACTTGGGTTCGATGTTTCCGAGCGGGGTGGGGGGCAAAAAGTTTTGGTCCGGTCCGGACCAGGTGGACCAGACGGGACCAAGGTGGACCAAAATAAGGAGTACTTATATCAAACGATCATGGCTAGGAATTGACCCGGCAATTGGCCTAGTTCTTCCATTAGGGTATTTGAGACAACGCCAAAAGCGGCGAGGCCGGTAAAAAGATGCACGCCCATGAGGCCGAGGTAAACTGCGAGTGCGACTGCGAGGCCATAGCGTGCGAGCGGGCGATTGCCCCATTTTATGAGCACAAAAGCCGCGACGACACCAACGGCGACTTTGGCTCCGAGAAATGGGCCGTTACCGATATCCAGCAATGCCGCCATCAGCTGATTGCCCTCAGTCGCGACGCCGCTGCGTACCCAAACGATGGTCAATACGGCATCAAAAAGATTTAATGCAAATAAGAGAACGGTCGGTGCTAACAAATGCATTGGAACAAGGCCTCCTGCTAAAACTTGTTTAACCTGTCTCTTAAATGACTTGACCCCCGGTTTTTACACCGGGGGCCATTTCAGTCATTGGAGACTGCGAACTGTTGTTGTCGTTCTGAATATAGTGCTAATCGTATGCGATTTCAGGAAAAATGACAATTTTATTCGCGGGTGAAATGGTGGTAGTCTGAACGTGTATTCATTGCATCTTTTGAAAATATTATTTGCAACTAAACCTTGTGCTTTTTAGTCAAAGACGCTGGCATTTTGCCGTGCGGTGTGGTGAGAGCCAATACGGGCCACTTGGGAGAAAACTACTATGAAACGGATCTTTAAACTAAAAAATATTGCTGCTGTAATGAGCATACTTATGCTGTTGGGCGTAACCGGAGCGGTCGCTCAAAAGAAAAAACCGGTGCTCAAGAAAAAGCCTGTCGTTAAAAAAGTGGTCGTTAAACCTGTCGAGCCGATGTTTACCGTCGATAGCGGAACCGTGATCCGGGTCAGGATGAACAATACGATCAGCTCAAAAACGGCGACCGTCGGGCAAAAATTTACAACGACAGTTACCGAGCCGGTTTATTCCTCAAACGGCGTGGTTGTTATCCCGACCGGCAGCATCATCACGGGCCAGGTCGATTCTGTAAAACAAGCTGACAAAGGCGGAAAACCCGGCGAGCTGGATTGCAGCTTTACCTCGGTCAGACTGCCTAACGGCAAGACGCGAACGATCAACGCGTCGCTCACTGACCTGACATCCGGCAAAACGACGAGCGATAATGAGGGCGGAGCGTCTGCCAGCAAGATGAAAAATCGCAAGATCATCTTTATCGGCGGCGGCGCTGCCGGGGGTGCGATCCTCGGTGCAATGGTCGGAGGCGGTAAAGCAACCGCGATCGGAGCCGCGATCGGAGCCGGTGCAGGCATCCTCGGCGAAATGATCCTCAAAGGGCCTGACGCGGAGGTAAAATCCGGCACGGAATTTGGTTTGTACCTAAACCAGGCGATCACGCTACCGAAATTTGCCGAGGTCGTCACCCCAGTTCAATAGCCTAACTTTCATTTTCTTTTAACCGGGCCGTCTGAAAAGGCGGCCTTTTTATATTGTGTGGACGAGAAACTCGGGAGTGACGATGACCGGTGAGAAAAAGCCTGCGGCGGTGTTGAACATCCGCAGCCGGGCTTGTTTGCGAACGTTGGCGATGTGGCCAAAATTCCAGGTGACGAGATAGTCGATCTTGTGAAACGACGCGATGGCGACGTGAATCGCGTCGGCCATAAACTTGCGGTGAAATATGCCGCGGTCGATGTAGCCCTCGGCGAGGATCGCGACCTCTTCGGCCAGGTCTAGCTGCTCAAATGGTTTTATGAGATTAAGACAGCCTGAGCGGTAAGGTTCGGCGACGCGTTCGATCTCACGCCGGACGAGGATCGAGCTGTACGGCGTGTATTCGCTCATCTCGTGTTCCCACCAGCGGATGGTCAGATCGCGGCGAAACGGTTCGCCATTGTCGAGATAGGCACCGACGACGGATGTTTCCAGATAGATACTGAGCTTCATTTATTCCTTTTCGGCCTTTACAGGAACAAATGTAACTTTTGAGTTTCGAAAATCAAAGGTGAGCTTGTAGTTCTTGAGAAAATTACCGCCTAGAATGCCCGCCTGTTCAAAACCGGACGCTTCGTTGATAATGTCGAGGTCGAGGGCGATCGCCATAATTTTCTCACGCGAGTGTGTGCCAAACGTGACCCTCGGCAGCAGAAATGTCGGAACATCTTCGGTCACGCCGGCGGCCCCGATCACCCTGAGTTTTTGCTCGTTGCTAAACAGACTGACACTTTCGGTTCGAGAAACGCGGTCGGAGATGACGGATACACTGGCCCCAGTATCGACGATAAAATTTAGCTTGGAATCGACACCCTGTATCTCAACCTGCCCGCTCAAAAACCCGCTAGACGTCAGCCGCAGCGGCTGTGAGACCGCGTCGCTATCGGTAAACTCTTTTCGGTCAGATTCTTTACGCGTCAGTGAAAATGTCCGGTTACCATAATCGATCGTCGTCAAAAATTTTGATATGAGTGCGAGCCCTATATAGCCGTCAATTGGCGTGCCGCTGCCGGCGTCGGTATGAAATTTTCGGATATAGACCGGTACGTTTCTAACGATGACGTCGCCTAGCTTTAGTTTTTTCAGTAGTCCGTAAACGATCGCAAACCGTCCGTCACCACCGATACCCCGAGCATAGCCGCCCCGTGCAACAGCTTTAACCTTGAGCTTGGTTGCGGCATCTTCTGACAAAACCGAAATACCCGAACCGGTGTCGAGGACGAATCGCAGCGGTTCCGGATTATCGTTGATCGTAAGATTTACGATGGGACGGTTGCCGACCAACTCTATCGGGATACTGGTTTCCTGGTCGCCGCCATTGTTATACAAACTGCCGACACCGCTAAGAAATTTCAAAAAACTAATAACGCCTAATATCCGTGCCCGGCGATCCGAATCGGTGCTTTCCGACGCGCTTAGGAAATCCGTATATGCCTCAGCCGCCTCTTTGTACCGTTCTCCTCGAGCCGAGACCTGAGCGAGAGCAAATAAATAATCAGGCTCTCTCGGCGCATAATAGACGGCTTCGCGAAGATTGTCGCGGCTCTGATCTAAACGATTTTCGTAAAAATCGAGCATTCCGTAACCTGCCCAGGCTAGGTCTTGGCTGCGGTCGAGCGTGATGGCTGAGAAAAAGACCCTGCGGGCGTCCTGAAATTGTCCGGCACTGACGAGCATCGCACCCAAAACAGATCGCGCCCGCGCATTTTTTGGCTCGGCAAGAACGATCGGATAGCAGATATCATAGGCATCGCCGAGGCGGCGCTGTTTAACGAGAACGTAAGCGAGTTCGACCTTGGCGTCAGTCCGCTTTTCGTCGAGACCGACAGCTTTGAGCAGTTTTGCCTCGGCTTCGGGTAGCAGCCCGGCACGCGTAAGTTTTGCGGCCTCTTTAATGAGCCGCTTGATGTCGTCTTTTGTATCTGTTTCAACGGGATGCGCGGCTAGACTGCTCGACGTGAGGATAACAAAGAATGCGAGAACGGCCACCCATTTCGAATGTGGTACCCGTTTGTAGATGTTTGCAATTTTACTACCGCACCTCATCTATTGCTCTACTTTAATATTACACCCGTTTTCATTGACCAAAGCACAAGATCTAGCTCGTCAAAGTCGATATTTATCTCACGGGTAAATTGTCTAAGCCTTTCTTCAACCATTAGATACCTCGAACGAGTATTTGGTGGCTTTGGGTCGCCAATTATTTTTAGCTCGGCAAGACAGTTCAAAACATGCTTGTCGAGGATCGCGTAGCCGGTAAAACCGATGTTTCGCAAGTAATGGCTCGCCTCTTTGTAACCGAGCCCTTTGATCCCGGGTTCCTGCACCAGCCAATCGCGTCTTGCATGGCTGCAATCAAAGCCTTCAAGCTTGTTACGCAGTTTGAGATCGCAATGTTCTAGCAGAAACTGGCGGGACGCAACGATGTATTTTGATCGAGCGTTCGGGTAGCGGTGTGAGCCTACCAATGCATTAGCAAGCTGCTGTTGGTCGGCGTCCATCAAGATCGGCTTGACCGCCTCAAGCGAATTGATCCCCATCCGCGCCGAGCATCCGCCGGTAAAAAAACAAAAGACCATCTCTTCCCAATGAACACGATCCGTGCCGCTTTCGCGTATCGCCGCAAACTCATCCAACCGCCGCCGTATCTCCGCCCGCCGGTCCGCGTGCGTTTTTTTTATATTTTCAATGGTTATCGGCTCTTGGACTCGTTTCACAAATGCGGTATCTCTTCAAACTCTGAATAGGAGACTATATTTGTTGTTTCAAAATTCTTGATATCTAATAGATCTGTGTCACCAGAAATGAGGAAATCGGCGTGCCCGTCTTTGGCGAGAGCTAGTAAAAAATTATCTTTGGGATCGCGGCAAATATCTATTTCCGACGTTACTTCAACGACCTCGCCGAATTCGTCAAACAAACTCAACAATTCGTCGATGTCTTCATTGGGAAAATATGATCGAAATTTTTTGCGTCCGGCAACCTCGATAAACTCTTCCAACAACTCCTCTGAGAAAAGTAATACAAGATCGTCACGCTCAAAGAGTTCGTCAATCTTGCCCAGCCGCTTGGAAATGAGATAGCTAATCCAAAGATTTGTGTCCAGTATTACGCGGATCATTTGATTTGCGGGCGTATCTTTCCGAGCGGACGGATTCGACCTCGGCGGTTATTTCTTCGAGCGACGGGACGGTTGTCTCGGATGAACGCATCTTTGCCAAAAGCCGCTTGAAAACCTTTTTGGGCTCTATTGCCTGAACCTTTATCAGGTTCATATTCGCCAGATCATCAAGCAGCTTCTTCGCCCCCGGATCTATTATTTCGATTTGATAGGTATCCATGAAAAAACCCCACTTTCCGAGCGATTATAGCACAAAAATATACGCCCAACTCGAACAAATGTCGGTGTCCACAGTGCCTATGCGAGCAAGAAAGGAGTGGAATTCGTGTTCGTTAAATATCATCAGGTAGCCGCTTGATGGAGCTAAAATCTACTTTCCAACTATCAACTTCGAACAACTCGCCCTCCTTGTCTAAATTCAGACTAACCAAAACAGGAATTCCATCGTCGTCGATATATTCGACTTCACTCGCGACTCTGCCGAACGAACGCCTTTCGGCAACGTCGCTTTTGGGAAACAAAAGGAGGCTGCCCATATCACCATCATCCATGGATTGTACTAAAATACTGTCTTTCCAATCCGGCGATAAGATCGGAATGTTAGCTTTTTCTATCAATCTTTCGAGGAGTCTTAACTCCTTTTGTAACGGTTTTCGACGTTTACTCATCGCGTTGATAATACACTGTGTTCGCGTTCCAAACACGTGCAACTGCGAACCTAGGCAATTTTGATGAACTTTGTCATCGTGATACGGGTGCCGTCGTCGGATTGTTCGATGCGGACGTCGTCCATGAGGCCTTTCATTAGTTTTAGGCCCCAGCCGCGGCGGCCTTCTTGGGGTTCGACTTGTTTGGCGGCTTTGTCGGCTAGGCGGAGGCCGCGGTTGGCGATGGTGATAACGATCTTTTCGTCCGTTACGGCAAATTTTTGATGGATCTTGCGGTCGGGGCTAAGGGAATGCTCGGTTGCGTTAATGCACGCCTCGACGACAGCGGTCTTGATCTGGTTGATCGCTTTGGCGGGGAAATTGTGGCGTTTGGCGATGTCCTCGATAGTGTGGGCGGCGATCATCTCGGTGTCCTCACCCATCGGGACGGTGATCTCGTATTCGTCGGCAAACGCGGCAATCGTATCTGTCGCTGCGTCAGCGTTTAGAATTTGTGCGAGCAGAGCGGCCTGTTTACGGCTTGAGCCATAGGCGCTGCGGTCACTGAGGGCTTCGAGCGCATCGGCGGCAAATCCCTCAGGGGCGATGAGCCAGATTTTGAAATTTTCAAAGCCGCAATGATGCGCGGCCATCTCCAGCCGGTCGCACCAAAAATTAGCCGTCTCAAGCGTCGCTTCGAGTTTTGACTCCACCTCGGCGGCGATGATGGCAAGCTCTTCGCCGTCGCCGTCCGTCCCAAGTGCGATCACTGCCCGCTCGCCATCGGCGATCTCGGCTAGCTGTGGATAAAACGCCGCTGCATTGGCCGTATAGACGATCTGCGGCAGAGCGATCTTGTTGTTATCTTCTTTTAAAGCCTGTTGGATCTTTTCGTCATCGGCACCTTTTAGCTCGTCTTTGAACCGACCGTAATCGATGAGCGCGGGCGACACCATACTGCCGTCAAAAGCTGATAGCAGATCGCGCAAACCCAAAGCCGAGTTGCGACGATACACACGCGCCATCAGCGCCGGAGCACGGCGGATATTTGCGGCCAACACTTCGCCTATGATCAGAGCACGCGAACCGCCCTCAAGTTTGATCCTCGCTGCTATGCAGTCTGCCGTAACAACATCGGAGGCATCTGCACGAACAACGCCGGACTCGTAACGTATGAGTTCACTGCAATTAAGCTGTCCGAGCAGCCGCCCTGTCTCGTCCGCTGTCAGGCCAAGGTGCTTTTTCCAATACGCGAATGGGATTCCCGTATCGCCCGCACTGTGCGTTTCGCCAAGCGGACGCAAAGCCTTTGTCCGAAGTTCAACACTAGGAATTAGCCGGTCAAACATGGCGTCGAATGCACGTCCGATCCGCCCGCCAAATATCTCGTCGGTGTATGTCTTTTGAACTCGGTCAAATGTGTCGAGACTACCGCCATTCGCCGCAGCAAACAGTGCACGGATCGCACCGGGCCGTCCGCCAAGCTGAATAGCGATCAGATCGCGTGTCTGGTCGTTGACCGCAACGCCCGTTGAAGCCGAAAGATTTTCTACAAGTACACCTGCGTCAGCCGATTTGAGGCAATTGAGCGGCATGGTCGGAAGCGTCGTCCTGCCAAACATAAACCGCCGCTGGCCGCTAAAAACGTAAGGGATGCTCGCACGTGAAAATATCGAGACTAGATCCGCGAGCAGGCTTTCACCGCCTCTGATTTCCGGCAAGAGATCGAGCCCGTCGATCATCACAAAGCTTTTGGCTCCATTCCC
>JBEBGA010000597.1:0-1323 GCA_040081695.1 Pyrinomonadaceae bacterium | reverse complement strand
TGCTGTGGCATATGCTCTTCGAACTTGATGGTAAATCGATTCAGTGCTTGGCTGCGCATAGTAATAGTCTTGTAATAACCAAGCGTGCCAAAGCGTTATTTCTGCGTAACACCTTCGATGTGAAACGGCTTGCCGTTTACTTCGATATGGCTGTGTAGCGGAACCGATTGGGTAATCAGTCCTTCTGCAAAGCATCCCGCCTTCGCGTTTTTGATCAGGTGCGCGAGTTTGTCTTCAGGCTCGTCACTTTCAACGGTAAGGTAAGTGCTAATGCCTTCCCAGCGATTGAAAACGGTGCCCTTTAATACCGACCCGCCCAGATGTTTTCGCATCACCACGCGGCATTTTGGATCGCTGACTTTCATTTTCATCATGTGCGCGTACCGCGCAACCTGAGTGAGTAGTCAGAATCCGATCGACATTGCCAGATAAGTCATTGGGGACGGGTACGTATCCGTGCCGCCGATGCGTGCAGCCTCATCGCACCATACCTCGAACTTGCCTGACTTGCTGCGTTTGAGCTGCAACTGGCCACTGACCGTTTCGGTCAGCACATCGTTTTCGTTGGAAATGCCAGTGGCCGGCAATTCGGGCTTATCAATAACCCGTTCCCCCGGCTGGTCGGATAAGTCCTCATTACCTAGTGGTTTCAACGAATCAAGTTTTGCCATGTTTTTTTCTCCTTTGTAAAATGTTTGTTGGATAAAAAGGGAGGCGGGGGATGGATTTGAACCACCCTGAGCGGCTTTGCAGGCCGACGCATAACACTCTGCCACCCCGCCGTTGAACTGGTCACACGCCAGTGCCTCTCCGAATCTAAATCTAACGGATTCGGCAGGGCATACTGCATTCTTATAGTTCGAACGGCTGTCCGTTGATCTTGATCGATCCCGTCAGCGGTACCGGTTTTACGACCATCTGCTCGGCGAAACATCCCTTTTTTGCACAGCGGATAACGTGCCTGACTTTTTCAGGATCGTCATTCGATTCGACCTCAAGATGCGTTTCGACTTCCTTGCAGCCGCTATCGACAGTTCCTCGGATTACTGATCCGGTAAGGTACCAGTGGATCAATACCCGCACTTTGGCCTTGGTGATATTCGTCTTGGTCATGGTCGCGTACCGCGACACCTGGGTAAGCAGTCAAGCTCCTAACCCTGTAGCAACGTAAATGAGGGGCTGAGGATAGTTATCGTCGCCTTTGAGATGGGCTGGCTCATCGACATGGATCTCAAATTTTCGATGCCGACCTACTTTGTGCATCTTCTCCAGGGACTCGACCTCGGTCTCCATCACAAATTCGTAGGGTTTGCCGGGTAGTTC
>JBEBGA010000596.1:0-1325 GCA_040081695.1 Pyrinomonadaceae bacterium | reverse complement strand
CGCTCCGCACTATCCATCGCAAAAAAGCGTCCGCAAAGCGTCGCGATTTCGCCGATTCCGATGTCGGCAAGCTTGATCTCAAGCGCCTCGACGTAGATATCCGCCGTTCGAGGAGCCACATCGAGCCCGTCGAGGATGCAGTGGATATAGACCCTTGTCAGTCCGTGAGATTTTGCGAGACGAAGCAAAGCGAAAAGATTTTCGGTGGATGAATGCACACCGCCGTCGCTCAAAAGCCCGATCAAGTGTATCGCCGCACCGGTTTCTTTTGCCTTGGTAAAGGCTCTATTGAGTACGGCGTTTTCCTTGAAATCGTCTGAAGCAATAGCATCGCTTATCCGCGAAGTCTCGGTCTGAGCCCGCCGTCCTGTTCCGATGTTTAAATGGCCGACCTCGGCACTTCCCGGCTGTTCGTCAGCTTGCCCGACTGCCGTTCCAGCAGCGGCTAGCGTCGTCATTGGGAAACGTTCGCATATCTTGTCGTAGTTTGGCGTGTGAGCGATCGCGATCGCGTTGCCCTCGGTTCGCGGTGCAAAACCCCAGCCATCGAGGATGACGAGTGCGACGGGACGCCGATTTATTGCGATTGTTGAACTCATTAGGGATCTGTCGAACGACTGTCTATTTCGATTATAAACGAAACGGTGGTGAGGCGTACAACAATTTCTAGTACGCGTCGGGAGCAGGCTTTTCCATCCATCGTTCGGGATGTTTCAACTCGCCAAAGCCATATTGCTCATAAAGCCCGTGAGCATCACGCGTCGCCAAAAGCCATCTACGCAGTCCCTGCATGTCGGGCTGGTCGATGATCACTTGCATCAGCCATTTGCTCAAGCCATTACCGCGGTGAGCTTCTAAAATAAAAACATCGCCGATATACGCAAACGTCGCTCTGTCCGTCACTACGCGGGCAAACCCGACCAGTTCCCTGCCGTGGTAAACGCCGTAACACAGCGAATTTTCGACGGCCTTTAGCGTCTGTTCGAGCGTGCGGTTTTGCGCCCAGTACGACTCACCCGAGAGAAAGCGGTGTATGGCGGTAAGGTCGAGCCGCTTTTTGTCGGTGTCGATCTCGTACAGGCCTTTTCGTGGTCTTTGTTTCATCTCAACGGCCAATAGCAATGCGAATGGTTTGCTAAGCGATCTGATAAAACGCCTTGCGGCCGGGATATTTTGCCGAATCGCCGAGGTCCTCTTCGATACGAAGTAGTTGATTATATTTCGCGATACGGTCGCTGCGGCATAGGCTTCCGGTTTTGATCTGTCCCGCATTCGTGGCGACGGCTAGGTCAGCAATAAACGAATCTTCCGTCTCACCCGAACGG
>JBEBGA010000595.1:0-1326 GCA_040081695.1 Pyrinomonadaceae bacterium | reverse complement strand
GTCGATCATGAAAAGGAAGGCGGTTGGTTTGGGAAGCTGTTTGGATAGGAGAATTGTCCACAGATGAACACAGATAAACACAGATATTTTGGTAGATCTTTTCTGCTGATCACCGCATTGTTTGCCCTCACCGGTTTGGCTTGCGGTCAGGTCGCTACTGCAAAGCCGCTCGCTCCAAACGTTCGCGAGGCAAAGCTTGCCAGCAAAATGATGGGCCGCGAAATGCCGTATCGTGTTGTGTTACCTGCGGGTTACGACGATGCGAAAGAACAGCGTTTTGCTGTGATCTATCTGCTCCACGGGCTGACCGGTCATTACAACAACTGGATCGACGCCACCAAGGTCGCCGCGTATGCTCTCAATCACAAATTCATCATCGTCACGCCCGAGGGCGACAACGGCTGGTACACCGACAGCGTCACCAAGCCGGCGGACAAATACGAAAGCTACATCGTAAAAGAGCTGATCCCCGAGATCGATGCAAAGTTTCGTACGCTCGCAAATCGTGATAACCGCCTGATCACCGGCCTCTCGATGGGCGGATTTGGCGGGGTGAAATTCGGCTTGAAATATCCAGAGATGTTCGCGATCGCGGGCAGCTTTAGCGGAGCTCTCGGAGCAGCATCGTTTACCGAAAAAAATGCTGCGACGGCCGGACGCGGGATCGACGCGATAATGGGAGCCGAAGGCGGCGAATGGCGTGCGGCGAATGACGTTTTCAGGCTCGTCCGCGACCTCACACCTGAAAAGATCAAGGCACTTCCCTTTATCTACCAATCCTGCGGCACTGAGGATTTCCTGATCCAGAACAACCGCGAATTCATGATGCTGCTCGTCGAAAAAAAGGTTCCGCACGAGTACCGCCAACATCCCGGCGTCCACAACTGGGTCTTCTGGGACGATCAGATACGTGAATTTTTGCAGGTCGCCGAGCGGCGTATGAAGAAGTAGTATGAGAATAAGAATACTGTTTTTGCTGGTTATTTTGCTTGTTTTTTGTTCGGCTGCGGTTGGACAAGAAAAGACGGATGTTAACGACCAGGCAGCTGCGAAACGTTTGCTCGGGCGGCACAAGATCTCGCTGCAATGGATAAGCTGGGACTACTTTGGTGCTGCGACAATCACGAATAAAGGCAGCGTTTATCGACTCAAAGGCGAACAAAAAGGCCGCGAATCGTCAGATCTTGTCAGTGTTGATGGTGTGATCACGCAGATCGATGTAAAAGAATTTAAGTTTAAAGGAAAGGTCATCACGCAGGTCTCGCACATCAACGGCGGCAAGCCTTGCGAACGCAAAGGCGAGATGACATTTCGCATCACCGGCAA
>JBEBGA010000219.1:0-5468 GCA_040081695.1 Pyrinomonadaceae bacterium | reverse complement strand
CGCCGCCGGTGCGGGGCTCGTCATCGCAAAGCAGAGCAATCGCGGAGTGACCAGCAAAGCCGGCAGTGCCGATGTGCTTGGCGAACTTGGCGTCAAGGTCGCGAGCGAACCGGACGTTGCTCAGATGGCATTGAATGGCGTGGGCTTAAGTTTTCTCTTTGCACCAAAATTTCACCCGTCTCTGAGACGGCTTGCGGATGTCCGCAGCAGTCTCGGCATTCGCACTTGTCTGAATATTCTCGGCCTGCTGGCAAATCCGGCAAACGTCTCACGTCAGCTCATCGGTGTCTGGCACCAATCGATGCTCGAACCGACCGCACGTGCTCTGGCGATGTTAAAAACCGAAAAGGCCTGGGTCGTTCATGGCTCGGACGGACTCGACGAGATCACGCTGGCGGGCAAAACATTTGTCGCTGCGGTGACCGGAACCGATGTAAAAGCCCACGTCATCTCACCCGCTGATTTTGGCCTGAAACCGGCAAAGGTCGATCATCTAAAAGCAAGCTCCGCCAAAGAGAGTGCAAAGATCATTCGCGAAGTTCTAGCCAGCCGCCGCCGCGACGAGGCACGTTCGCTGATCGTCCTTAACGCCGGAGCCGCCCTTTTTCTAGGCGGTATAGCCAAAGATCCTATGCACGCCGCACGCCTCGCCGAACAAAGCATCGACAGCGGTCAGGCGCAGAATAAGCTCGACCGTCTCATTCAAGTTACAAACAAAAAATAGTTCACAGTTGGTTGTTATCGCGTTGTTAATCGATAATTAACGACGATGCTGTCGCTGCTGTCATCCATTTACGGAAAAGTTGCGGACATTCGAAATAAGCTTTATGACAAAGGCGTTTTCGAATCGCACGATCTCAGTGCGCGTGTTATCAGCGTTGGCAATATCACAACGGGCGGAACGGGCAAGACGCCGCTCGTCGCGTATGTTGCAAAGATCCTGGCTGAGCGTGGTGAAAAGGTTTGTATCCTGACTCGCGGCTACGGGCGCAAAGACCCAAAGAAACGCGTTCTCGTATCTGACGGTGAGAACATTTTATCAACAGCTATCGAGTCCGGAGATGAGCCGTTCGAGCTAGCAAATATATTGCTAGGCAAAGCCATTGTCATTGCCGACGCCGATCGTGTCGCGGCAGCCGAGTGGGCAAAGCGTCGTTTTGGCGTGACAGTGTTTGTGCTCGATGACGGGTTTCAGCACCGCAAGGCAAAGCGTGATGTCGATATCGTCTGCATCGATGCGACCAACCCGTTTGGCGGCGGCAAGATGCTGCCCGCCGGACGTCTCCGCGAGCCGCTGCATAATTTGTCGCGGGCAGATGTGGTCGTTATCACCCGAGCCGATCTGGTCGAAGATATTTCAGATCTGAAATTTGAAATTTCAAATTGGGCACCGGATGCGGCTGTATTTGTTGCGGAAAATAAAATAACTCGGGTCGTTGGTTCGGAAAAAATTTACGTAAAGTCGCAGAATGCATTCGCATTTTGCGGGCTTGGAAATCCTGAGAACTTTTTTGAACTGCTGCGGCGAAATGAGATCACCGTTAATGGAACACTTGCGTTTCGCGACCATCATATTTATTCGCAAAAGGATATTGAAAGGATCGAAAGCGAAGCAAAACTTACAGGAGCAGAGGTTTTGCTGACCACCGCAAAAGATGCGGTGAAACTTTCTGCTCTCAAATTTGAAATGGATCGTTTTGTAGTTGAAATTGAAACTGCGATCAAAGATCCGGATAGGTTTGCGGCGATGATCTAGTGCTTCCTCGTAGGCGGTTCTTTTTTGTCGCCCCAGTAAAATGCTTTTACGACGAGCACGTAGATCAGGATGCTCAGTGCGAGCAGCACGAAAAAGAATACGACCAGCCACGCTATCGATGACATTTTAGTTGCCCGCCTCCGGGTGGGATTCGGCGTCTTGGATCCAGCCTGAGACCAGGCCGCGTGCTCCGCGATGTTCTAGGACGTGACGATAGATGACGGTTGCGACGGCGACTATCGGGATCGCTAGGAAAACGCCTGGAATGCCGGCAACCTGCTCGCCGGCAAGCACCGACAAGATGATCGCAAGCGGATGCAGATGTATGCCGCCGCGGACGATACGCGGATATGTGACGTAATCGTGAATGATCCGCAGCACGATCAAAAAGATCGCGACATAGAGAGCTTTCCAAGGATCATCGGACGCAGCAGCTGTTGTAATAACGATCAGGCCGATGGCGGCCGGGCCGAGTAGCGGGACAAATTCGAATATGCCCGCCAGGATGCCGAGCAACAAGGCGTATTTTAGCCCCAGAAAATAAAACCCGATCGTGCACACTACCCCGATCAGCACACACGAAATGATCTGCGCCCGCGTATAAGCGGCGAGCGTCGTGTTTACATCCTGAAGCACAGATTCGGCACGCATGCGATATGGCCCGGCCGGAAACATTCGCAGTACCGCAAGTCGAAATTGATTTACGTCCTTTAAGAAGAAAAATGCGAGGATCGGAACTAACAAAAACCACGGCAGATATGTGACCGACATCAGCACAAAATTGCCGACCGCCGCCGTAATGCTGCCGCCGATATCGGTGGCTTTTTTATTGATCTCAGCCTGTACCTCGTCGGGTATTCGCAGCCGGTCAAACCGCTGATTAAGCTCGTTTGCACGCGCCCGCAGCGACTGGGCGTATGCCGGGATATTTGTCCCAAATTCTTTTGCCTGATCGACAACACGCGGGGCGATATTTGCTATAGCGATTCCGAGGACGGTGAAAACGAGCAAGTACGAAATGACGATGGCAAGCGAACGCGGCATCCATTTTTCTTTGCCACGATCTTTAAAAGGCCGCCGGATCAGCCGCACAAGAGGATCGATCAGATACGCAAAAAAGACCGACAAAACCAAAAGAAAAAACAAATAGGTCAGCGACGAAATTACAGTCTGAACAAACCCCGCGATGAACAAGACGATCAGCACCACGGCAACGACGCGGAGTATCGACCGCAGCGACGGTGACGACGGGTCGAGCACGACGCGTGTCGCGGGTGGTTTGGGCACGTCGGGCGGTGCCGGCGGATCGATCTTTGGCGTTTTCAGCTCGGGCATATTTGTTAATAATATACGCTACTTATTCGCGTTTGCGCTGATATTTGAATTCGCATTGGCGTTTGTATTTGCCGCGACCGGCGGCGGCGAATAATTCTCGACGGCGAATCGGGCGAACAAAACGAACATATTTTTCGGCGGTAATTGTGTGTTAGACCCGATGATAAACGCTTTGTCGTCGTCAGAAGATATGCGGCGATTGGCGTCAGCCGTCTGGGCCTTGATGACGCTGCGGTCCTCGGCGTCGATCTTACCACCGTCCTTTCGACGCAAAACATAGACAAAGCTAAAATCCGCCGTCCGCATAGACCCGAGATCTTCTTCAAATACAGACTTAGCTGGCTGGACGTTCGACGATCCGGGAGTTTCCTTACCCGATTTGAGGATCCCGTCATTGGCACCGCACGCGGCAGTGAGGGCAAATAGAAAGCTAAGGACGAGTTTTCCAACAACTCCTCTACTCCCCAACTCCTTTACCCCTCTACTAATTTTCGTCGTCATCGGCATTTGCGTTCACGTTCTTCGCGTCCTTGCGTTCCTCTTCGTCGAGTATTTTTTGTTCTTCGGGCGTGGGCGGCGCGTCATCTTTGGCTTCGTCAGGAGCCTCGCCCTTGACCGCACGGATCTTAAACAAACGCGCTTCGTCGTCCTCATAGATAGTCTCGACCCATCCGCTCTCAAGCGCTTTGGCGATCATGTCCGTGTTTTCTTTGGCGTCGGCAAAGATATAGTTTGCACCAAATTTATCGCGAATCATCGGGGCCGGATCGTCGATCTTGCCCTCGGTCAGATCTTTGAGCAGCTTGTACAGATCAGGATTTTGCGAATACAGATAATTCGGGTCTAGGCCGTAAACATAAGTATGCTTAGTGTCGTAAAAGAACAATTTTGGAAAATCATCCCAGGTGCAGTTAAATATCCGCTCGCCTTTCGGGATGTTGTCGGCACCCGTTTCATCAAGCCCGGTCGCCCATTGCATCGCACGCTTGTATTTGTCGCCGGGCTCGTTTGTCTTGATATTGTCGATCATCCCGGCTTCGTCAAAGCCAAATCTGTGCAGCCCGATCATGTTGTAGAGCCAAAAGATGCACAGCAAAATGCCGATGACCCAAGGCGTCGCATGGCGGGCCGCGTGAATCCAGGATTGCCGCTCGGTCGGTTTGTCGGCATCGAGATACGGGTCGATATCGCGTTGAAATTCGTCAGGCAGCTCGGCGGCCTTTGGTGCAGTAAAGGCGTTATACGCAAACGCGGCAAACAGTATCGCGAACGGCGGAAAATATTCGGCAAAGCGTTTTGAGCGAAACTGTGCGGCAAGCAAAATGCTCGTAAATGCGAGGAAAAATGCCGCTTTTTCGGGCAGTTTGCTGCCCTTTGGCACGAACAGGATATAGCCGATGAGCATAGCCGCGAGGGCCACGGGAAAATTCATTAGCAATTCCATACCCGAATACGGGTACCATTCACCCCCGACAGCAACAACAAAATCGGAGCCGACCTTAAATTTCGTAGCAAAATGCTCGTAGAAAAGGTAAAGGTTCGTCGGGAAATACGGGTTGATGATATTGCCCGCGATCATGCCGCCCATCGTATAGGCGAACGGCCGCCATTCGAACCGACGTTCGTTCCATGCGATGATGAGCGTCCAGATGATTGCCGCAAAAAGCAGCAGCGGAAACAGGCTGTACGTCCACACAAACGCAAACATCAGCGGTAGCAGCCATTTGTAATTTCGCTGAAACAGCAGATGCACGCCGAGCACCGTGATGATGATCGTGAGCGGCGGGGCCTTGCCCATGTTCATCCGGTAATAAAAGGCGTTCGAGCAGACCATGATCGCCGCGAGCCATAGCAATTGATGCTTGACCTCGTAGCGGTAGATGAGCCAATAAATCGAAAAAATGGCGAGCGTAGCATAAAAAACCGTCGCGACCTTTGCCGCAGTGACGGGTTCAAAAAACCATAAGAACGGGATCTGCAGCAGGTGGAAAAGAAAATGATGATCGGCGTAAGCCTGCGGATTCAGGACGGTTAGCGGCAGCCACTCAAAAGTCGGCAGCCATTTGCCCTGGCTAAAATTTTGCCACAAAAGCTGCGACCATTTGATGTGGTAATAGCCGTCCCAGTCGCCGCAACAGATCGCGTCGGTCCGCGTCTGCAAAAACGTCATCACCATCAGGATCGCGAAAAACCCGAAAAGGAGATAGATGACGCGCACAGCCCGCTCGCTCTCGAGAAACTCGCTCCAGCTTTGCTTTGGTTTTTGCGGTTGTTCGTCCGTGGTCGCGGGCGTTTCGTTTATGATCTCTTCCATGAAAGTAAAGATAAATATATAATATAAACCTTGACGTAAGGTGGTTTTTTCGGTAGAATAAGA
>JBEBGA010000594.1:0-1329 GCA_040081695.1 Pyrinomonadaceae bacterium | reverse complement strand
CTTGAGGTCGCGTTGCGCGCGGCGGAGCCGCGAAAGAAAATAGCCAGACGTGAAACGTCTGGAACGTCGCATTCTCGTGATTCGCCCTGAAAGGGCGGCAGATTAGTGTTTATCGACACTCTGCCGCACTTCCAGTGCGGGATCGGCAATGCTCGGTTTCCAGACGTTTCACGTCTGGCTATTTTCTTTTTGCAGCTCCGCTGCAACACAACCGCCTTATATTTCGCGAAACACTATTGTTTTCTGACGACAGTCTGCAAAACCTTCTCCGAGACTTGCTCGATCAGCGTTGTCAAAACATCTTCGCCGTCAGCCTTAACCTTTGCGCTTGCCGAGCCTTTTGCGACTGCGGACTTGGCGTCGGCGGTTGCGAGAGTGAAATCGAGCGTGATCTCGTCCTTCGCTCCAAATTTCGCGGCGACCGTGTTGTTAACAAAATCCTTACCGCCCTGTGCGACGGCATCTTTGACGTTGCCGATGCCCGAGGCGGTTTCCGTAACGGCCGCTCCGCCGGGAATCTGCCCCGCGACAACCGGAACCGCAGCTTTGATAAGGCTGCCAAAAAGACTCGTCTTCGTCTTTTTCGAAACGCCCGTCACCAAAATAAAATCACAGCCCTTCTGCCCGGCCTCGATGACGGCGTTTGTCGCGCTCTTGGCGTCGATCACGACGACATCAACCGTCGGCCCTTTCAGATATCCGGCCAACGCCTCACGAATCGCATTCGCGTTCTCAACCGACGAAGCTTCCTGCCCCAGCGCCAGCTTCGGCGTCATCAACCCGATCCGCACCGTCCCCTCGGCCTTCGCCGCAACCTCAGGCACCACAACCAAACTAGCCGTCTGCCCCTCCTGACAAAATCCCGCCATCGTAAAAATTGCTATCGAAAAAACTATAAATAAAAACTTCATGATCATTCCTCCAAAAAAATATGTCCGCCAAATAACCGGCGTCATACATAAATGCGGAGAAATGCCGCAAAATCTATCACAGGAGAATTTTTGACCAATTTTTATCGGCAGAATACGACATTATCGGCATAATGCGACGATACCGGCAGAATGGTGTTCCATCGCATCTTGATCTGTGTTAGCGTGGCATCGGAAATATTGTGCGGATCGGGAGGTATTCGCTTGGATTTTTGACAACTTTCCGGCTGCCAGTTGGACATCGGCAGTGCCGATATCCTTCTGGTGTCGAGCTTTAAACGACCGCCTGTGGCACACATGTGTGTCTTGTCCTGAAATAGGTTTACACTTCAAAATGGGACAAGGAAATGAAAAAGGCAAAGGAATATGAGGAAGGGATAAGGGTACTGATCGTGGGTGA
>JBEBGA010000593.1:0-1330 GCA_040081695.1 Pyrinomonadaceae bacterium | reverse complement strand
CCGTTTCCGAGGATGTTGTATAGGTTGCGGCCATGATGAATTGTGCTCTACAAAAGGCTAGAAATATTGCAACAGTCATCTTGCTTTTCGCGGTGTCGGTCCTTTCGCAAAGCGTCGAAGATGGGTGGAAAGGCATTGTTCTGTTGAAGACAACTAAGCCAGTAGTTGATGCGAAGTTCGGTACACCTAAGATCGACGATAATGGTTACAACATGTACAAAACGGACGAAGCGTTTGTGCAGATAAACTATTCGTCCGCACCGTGTGAAATCGAGCGTAAGCATCCGGGTATCAAGCGCGGCGAATTGAATATACCGGAAGGAACGGTTTTGGATATGTGGGTGAATTTGGTCAATCCGATACCAATAGCAAAACTGAATCTCGATCTTAGTAAATATGATCGGGATACGGGCGGTGACGTCCTCATGCACGTAGCGTATCACGGAAAAAAGGGCTTGTCGTTAAGTGCTTTGATAAGAAATGGAACCGAGTATGTACAAAAGCTGACCTATCGTTCCCTTGACGCTGATTTGGAAAAATACCACTGTCCGAGAAAGCAACCAAAATAATGGCGAGTTATGTAGCGAGAATCACTTGGAAATCCGATTCACCCGACACCTTCACAAAGAACCGCTACACGCGCGGGCATTCGTGGGAGTTTGATGGCGGGGTGACTGTTCCGGCGAGTTCTTCGCCGCAGGCGGTTCGGGTTCCGTATTCGGTTGAGGCGGCGGTTGATCCGGAGGAGGCCTTGGTGGCGGCGGCTTCGTCTTGTCATATGCTGACGTTCTTATGGCTGGCGGCGACCGCGGGGTTTAATATCGAGTCTTACGAAGACAACGCCGTCGGCGAGATGACCTCGATGGAAGACGGACGGCAATGGGTTTCGACTATCACGCTCGACCCGCAGATCGTCTGGATAGGCGACAAACTCCCAACCGCCGAAGAGACCGCCCACCTCCATCACGAGGCCCACGAAAAATGCTACATCGCGAATTCCATCAGATCGAAAATAGTCGTTCGGTGATAAAAGATGATGCGTGACGAATGGACATATCACAGGACGAAGAAATACGACAAGAATCGTATGCGTTGGCATTTTGTGACCCGTTACTTTCATCCCGACGAAGGCGAAGACGAGCCGCGCGAGGTCTATTTTCGCAACGACGATGAGACTGAGTATGGAATGGTCAGGTTCGAAAGTATCAAAGACATGCCCTATCGCGATTGGGACTTTTTGATGAACAAGATCTTGACCAATCTTCCTTTTCGCCGTTCTCTGCTGGATGAAGATACCAAATCGATCTGGCGAAAGAACTGGAAATAATTT
>JBEBGA010000592.1:0-1332 GCA_040081695.1 Pyrinomonadaceae bacterium | reverse complement strand
GGTTGTCGAAGGCGGCGTGCTAAACGGAAAGGCGACCTCGCTGCCAAAGCCGGAGTATCCAGCAGCCGCAAAGGCCGTCAAGGCACAAGGAGCCGTTACGGTTCAGATCACGGTCGATGAACAGGGAAATGTGGTCGCCGCAAGTGTGGTCTCCGGCCATCCGCTGCTGCGTTCGGCGGCCGAAACTGCGGCACGGGGAGCAACATTTTCCCCGACGTATCTAAGCGGCCAGGCCGTCAAGTTTTCCGGCGTTTTGACCTATAATTTTGTGTTGCCAAAGGTCGAAGACAAATAGCTAGAGGTTGCGGAGCACATAATATATCTCGACCATGGCCATCGTATCGAGCGTGCAATATTCCAAAAGATCCTGAAAGATCGTTTCGCGTTCCGCTTCGGGTATGTTGCGTGTAGCTGCATGAAACCATTTGATCGTAGCTTCGAGCCCGTCGGAAATGCCGAGTTCTTTGTAACTTAGCTTGTCCACCAGAATGGGCAGTACGATTTTGATCGATGTGCGCCCTTTGAACGCGGGGTCCACATAAAGGTTCTCCGAAAAGATCTTCATCAGATCGTACGTCTTTGCGTTGACCTCGGTAAAAAAATCCGCGAGATCGGGAAACATCACCCCCATCTCGTCATTACGCGTTTTTTCGAACGACTCATACCATACGAGAACTGTTCCGATCCCGCCCGACATTGACTCTCTCAAATGCTCGGCGACCGAGCGTGACAGCCGATCGTTACCGCGTGAGAGATATTCGGAATGTCTGATCTCCGCACCGGGCGAATCGATCGTGTGCAGCGAGTACTGAAACACCATCTGTTGAAACGGTCGAACACCGTCAAACTGGGGTATCGCGTAGGCAAACGTCTCGTAATCGAGAAAATGCAGCGGGTATTCCCACGAGTCGAGTTTTTCGTGTATCGCCTCGATATCGATCTTTGGCTCGCTGAGTTTTGACATCTCGACGTGCCGCCGCTGCTTGTCCGTGAGTTCGTAGTCATCCGGAATATCGCTAAGAGCGATTATTCCCTCGCGAAGCAAGTCGCGACGCTTTTCGTGACGCAGAGTATAAAGCTCAAAGATCGTGCGTTCCGGCAGGTCAGGGAAATTGTTTCGGATAAATACGCAGTTCAGCCCGTTATCTTTACAGTAGTCCTCAATTGCCGCGACCGGCTCGGTTTCGAGATATTCAAATCCCGCCTGGATAGCCGCTTCGGTACCATCGATCTTTGCGTCGACCGTCTCCGTAACCTCTGTTATCGTGAACAGCTGTTCGACATCGATCTCGCCGCTGCGGACATATTCTGAATTCAGCGTTACGACAAACG
>JBEBGA010000591.1:0-1332 GCA_040081695.1 Pyrinomonadaceae bacterium | reverse complement strand
AATGTTGGTACTAATCCGGATGAAAATGGTGTCAATCAGGGTATTTTTCCGGCCGGATTAAGAAACGTATTTATGGACGCGGGGCCGGACGAGATCATCGGTACGACGGATGATACCGGAACGCAGGTTCAGGCAATGCAGCGAAGTATCGCGATAACGGATGTTTGTGACCCTGACCGCCCTTCGCCGATATGCAGCCCGCCGGGGACGTCTGCGATACGTATCAGAGCCGTAACGGTCACAGTCCGGTATTTTGTCGGGTCGTTTCAGCGTCAGGAAGTTCTGCAGACGGTGCTCACGGATTACGCAGTTACAAACAACTAGAGCAATATGAAACAAGTTCATCAAAATGTTCAGAGATCTTATGGCGAGCAAGGTTTTTCGCTGCTCGAGCTCATCGTTTCGATGATGTTATTTATGATCGTTACAGGTGCGGTCTGGGGCGTTTTACGTGCCGCGCAGATGAGCCGCTCGGTTGTAAATCAGCAGGTGGATCTCCAAAAGAACGTACGGCTTGGCCTAAACCTGATCGGACGCGACACGTACAACGCCGGTTTTGGTTATCCGCTCAGAAATACTGTTGTACTGCCTGACAATCGCATCTCAACCCTGCTTGCTATTCCGGTAGATACCGATTCATCACGTGATACGGTGCCCCCGATCATCGCCGGTAATAATATAACGCTCAACACTTTTAACACTGCTGCGAATATCCGCACGGATCAAGTCACATTCTTGTTCAAAGACTCGACATTTAACCTGGTCGGTTCGGGAGCTGCTGCAGTTTCACAACCGTTGAGCATTAACGCTGCAACGACGACAGGTACCGGTATCGATGAGATCATTCCACTTTCCGGCAGCAATACGCTGTGCCGCGTGAACGATATCTACCTGATAACAGGGAATTCAGGATCGACCCTGGGGGTTGCGACCGCATTGAGCGGAACGAATATCGTGCAGTTTTCAAACGGCGATGTGCTTGCGATCAATCAAACAGGATCATCGGGCCCGCTTCGTTCGATAACTGTGCCGGCCAGCATTCAAAGGGTCCAGATGGTGACTTATTTCGTCACGGCTGACGGTACGCTCACCCGCCGTGAGTATGCGAACGCTACAACCGGAGCCTTTGTCGATGAACCGCTTGTCTATAACGTCGAAGATTTTCAGATCAAATATGTAATGGATTCAGGGACGGTCGTGGACAATCCAAGTGCCGGCCCGGACGGCGTTGCGGGGACATCCGACGATACGCAGTCAAATCTTGCTGCCGTTAGACAGGTCAGGGTAACCGTGAGCGTCCGGTCGATCGAAAAAATGTCGAATAATCAGCCA
>JBEBGA010000590.1:0-1333 GCA_040081695.1 Pyrinomonadaceae bacterium | reverse complement strand
ACGACTCTATTATGGATGTGATTTATCCCAAACAAATTACCACTTTGTGGTCATACCGTCAATGAACTTTGAAGCTCATTCATTTCTTGGTCCACCCTGGTCCAGCTTGGTCCACCTGGTCCGGACCGGACCACGCATCATTTGTATTGTTATCGTGCTTATATTTCGTGTATTTTGTATTATTGATTGAAATAGGCTGACGGCGATGTGCGGCTCAACGAGGAATTGATGAAACGATCTATAACAACACTGGCATTATTTGTAGTTTTAACGCTCGCGTTTTCGAGCCTTACAGGGTGCGGGGGCACGCAGCCGACGACCGGCAACAACACGGCGAATGCTCCGGGTAACACCAACACCAAAACGGGTGACACAGCAAACAAATCCTCGGCATTTCCGCCGCTCGCGTCTGGGCTGGCCGAGGCTGATCTGGAAATGCTTGACGGCACTAAATTCAAGATCTCCAGCAAAAAGGGCAAGGTTTTGCTGTTAAATATTTGGGGCACCTGGTGCGGGCCTTGTCGTGCGGAGATGCCGACGCTGATGGCTTTGCAAAATGAATACGGCCCTAAGGGGTTTGAGGTGATCGGTATGAATATTGGTGACGGCGGCGGCACGCCCGAAACCGTGCCGCAAATCACCAAATTTGTCGAGCAGATGAAGCTAAATTACACGATCGCCCGCAGCCCAAATGCCGTGACGAATGAGTTTTACAAGATCACAAAACAGAGCGTTGTGCCGCAAACGATGCTGGTTGACCGCGAGGGCCATCTTCGCGGCGTCTTTGTCGGCGGCGGCGAGCGGGTATTTAATTCATTGAGAGAAACCGTCGCAAAAACGATGGCAGAATAGCGGCTAGACGCTCTCGACCGGAACTTGCGGCTCGACGAGAATCGTCTTATGGCTGGCGAGGCTCACCAAACCCGGAGCAGACCGCTTCGGCTTATTTACAAATTTCTTTAACGTGTAATTGACGGCGGCCTTGGTCTGTCCGCGGGCATCGCTGTAAAAAGCGGCGAGCTGTGCGGCCTCGGTCAGTGTGCGGTTCGGTATCTCTTTGCGGCCGGCGTTGCGGATAACGACGTGCGAACCCGGATAATCTGCCGCGTGCAGCCAGGTGTCGAGGGAACGAGCGACGCGAAATGTCAGATGATCGTTGTCAGCAGCTTTTTTCCCTACGAGGATCTCAAACCCATCAGTCGAGATAAACCGTCGAGCCCCTTTGAACTCAATTGTCAGCTTTTTCTTACGCGTGACCGCGATCGGCTTTCGCGGCGGGGCAACGAGCGAGGTTAGATATTCCTCGTTTCCAGCTTCGATCGCGGCGTCGATG
>JBEBGA010000218.1:0-5515 GCA_040081695.1 Pyrinomonadaceae bacterium | reverse complement strand
AACAAGATGTGTTTACCGCGTCGATGGACAAAATTGATCGTTGTATTGCGTAAATTCTTTGCGAACGATGCTGGTGAAATATCCGGAGCCAGCCGCTGACGCAAAAGACTGGCGGTGCTGATAGTACGGCCCCGGACGAGTTTGCCCAAAGCCTTGGAAATTGTTTCTACCTCAGGTAATTCGGGCATTCTATACTTTTGTGTAATCCGTAAGCGTCGTTTTATCGCCAAGCACCGAGCCGTCGCCGACGACCGCGTTGCGGCCGATATGACAGCTTCGTCCTATCACGGCACCGCAAATTTCCGCTCCGCTTGCAATGCGTGTGTGCGACCAGATCACGGAGTTTTCGATGACGGCTTTTTCCTCAATATGCACGCCTTTTCCGATGACCGAATTGACGATGCGGACCCCCGGTTTGATAACGCATCCCTCGCCGAGGACAGAGGTTTTATCGATCTCGGCATGGGTTGCAATGTCCGATCCATTGGCCGTCTCAAGATCAAATCCGCTGATCTTGCCGCTCAAAAAATCATGGTGAGCAGTCAGATAATTGGCAGGTGTGCCAATGTCACGCCAATATTCTTTGTCCATCATTGACGCGAAAAATGGCAGTTTCTTTTCGAGGATCGCCGGGAAAACTTCGTATTCAAACGACGTGTTAGTGTCTCTTTGGATCAGATCCATTATCGCCGGTTCTAGAACGTAAATACCCGCATTTATTGTATTTATATCAAATCCATCAGCCTCATCAGTCTTCGGCTTTTCAACAAATTTAACAACACGTCCGTCGCTGTCGGCCTCAGCCAAACCGTAACGCGTCGGGTCTTCAACACGGATGAGCGAGATCGTTGCTTCGGCAGTTTTTTCTTTGTGAAACTCGACGAGTTTTGCGATTTCGATATTGGTCAGGATATCGCCGTTAAACACTACGGTCGTCTCATTAATGCCATCCATCGCAAATTTGTATGCACCGGCGGTTCCCATCGGGCTCGGCTCGGTTATATAACGCAGAGTTACGCCGTGTTCGGACCCGTTCCCCAGTATTTGCTGTATCTTGTCCGGTTGATAGCTCAGGCTGAGGGTAATGTCGGTGATCCCGGCTCGCCGCAAAACCTCGATCTGATAGAGCAAAAACGGACGATTGACCACTGGCACTATCGGTTTTGGCGTATAAACGGTGAGTGGGCGGAGCCGTGTGCCTTTGCCGCCTGCGAGGATGAGTGCTTGCATAAAAATAACAAAAAGCGAGCTAAGTTTGAGCGTAAAGAAAGCCGGCAAAAAAATCAAAACTCGCCCTCTAAAACAGCTGTAAAATATTGATAAACAATGACAAAAAAGATTGACACTCTAAAGATCCGCGTGTTAGATTCAAATATACGGGTTAGTGCCTCGAAACTTGACCTGTGCATGACTCTCACCTTGGCCCATCACCGGCGTCTTACACGGCCGGAACTAGCTTTACCCGACAGATGAATTTCGACAAAACAAAAGCGATGCGAAGTGCCGAGCGTTACGTCTCGCAGGGCAAGATCCGTGCGGCGATCACCGAGTATCGCTCGGTCGTTGATAACGACCCACGTGATATCGCAACGCTCAATATGCTTGGCGACCTGTACGCCAAAAACTCCGACAAACGCGACGCCGTCCAATGTTATACACGGGTTGCCGACCACTATAACGCTCAAGGTTTTGCCCAAAAAGCGATCGCGATGTACAACAAGATCGCACGCATCCAGCCCGATTCGATCGAGGTGTCGGCAAAGCTTGCTGAGCTCCACAAATCAAAGGGTTCGCTGAATGAGGCACGGTCGCATTACACAACGCTTGCCGAACATTATCAAAAGAACGGCCGGCGGTTAGAGGCTTTGGCGATGTTCAAGCAGATCGCTTTGCTTGACCCTAACAACACCGACGTGTGTTTGAATTTGGCGGACTCATACCTGCGTGAAAATCAAAAAGATGAGGCTGTCGAGGCGTATGCCGAAGCCGGTGCGAGGTTTGGCCGTCAGGGCCGCCACGAAGAGGCGATACGTGCGCTGATGCGCGGTTACGACATCAAATCGACCGATCTGCGCATTCTCGAAGGCATCGTGACTGCCCAAAATGCTCTCGGCCGTGCGGGCAAGGCGGCGTCTTTGCTCGAAGAGATACTTGAAAACGAGCCGTACAATCGCGACGTGCTATATCTGTTGATCGATTGCTGTATTGATTCGCAAAACGCCGCGGGCGCCGAAAAAGCGGTCATCAAGCTCGTCGAGATCGAACCCGCGAATTATCCCAAATTCCTCGATCTGATCCGCATTTACCTAAACACCAACGACGCCGAATCAGCGGCGCGAATTCTGACGATGAGCAGCGAATACCTGCTCGCCGGGGGTCAATCGGACGAGTGCGGCAAATGGATCAACGAGATACTCGAACGCGACCCTAATCAGTTGTCGGGCCTGCGTATCCTTGTTCGCTACAATACTTGGCTCAACGACGAAACCGGCATCAGACTGGCTCTTGAGCGGCTCTATTCCGCCGCGTCAAAGGTCGAATCGGTCGATGACGAACGCGCGGCACTTGAGCGGCTGGTGCTGATCCGTCCGCACGAAACGCGTTACCGCGACCGTTTGAACGAGATCGTCGAGCAGTATGGCCCTGGCGATCAGTCGGTTAATGACCAGGCTCTGCGACCGGACGAACAGGAAACGGCGGTCGTCGAAACGGCAAATCAAAACGGTCATTCGCATAATTATGATCTGGAAACGCCGAGTGACATTGAGCGCAATGGACACGTGCTTGAGGCACAGATCATTGAGAATATGTCGGATGTCAGTGGCGGCTATGTTCCTCCGGGCGAGGACACCGACGAGCCGAATCTGTCGCACTCCGACGAGCAAAAGATACAAAAAGAGATCGAGAGCATCACTTTCTACATCGAGAACGACTATAACGAACTTGCTGAAAAAGCCCTCAACGACTTGGCGCGTGAATACGGCGACCGGCCTGCGTTTGCCGAGCTGCGGCAAAAGATCGGAATGGAGCTTGAGGAGCCGCCGCAGCCTGTCGAAGCCGTTGAGATCGTCGAAACGGTCGCGGTTAATACGCTTGGTATCGACGAGATGCGTTCGGAGTTTGGACTCGAAGAACCGGAAACGGTCGATGCGGACGACGATTACGAGACGCATTACCACACGGCTATTGCGTATCAGGAGATGGGCCTGCTCGAACAAGCGATCGCCGAATTTCAGGACGCTGTCCATCTCACCACGCCTAACGACGGTACGCGTAGATCGTTTCAGTGTGCAAATCTGCTCGGCCACTGTTTCCTGCAAAACGGCATGGCAAACCACGCGATCACATGGTTTATCCGTGCCCTAGAGACGCCCGATATCTCCGACGAAGAGCATCACGGCCTATGGTACGAACTCGCCCTCGCCTATCAGGCAAACGGCAACGAAGAGACGGCCGCACGATATTTTGAACAGATCTACGCCGAAAACGTCGATTTCCGCGATGTTGGTGAACGAGTAAAAAGTCTTGTCGGCCAGCACTAGCGTTTGTCGGCCAAAAACTAAAAGCGTTATACTTTGACGGTATGGTTGAAAGACTTACCGTCATTTTCTTTGTGATCTTGTGCGTACTATTGGGTACGTATCTGATATTTTCGCCGTGGGACGTGTTGTTTGGGCCGTGGGGCGAGAATTATCTGTTGGTTTTCCTGACGGACAAGACGGGTGCACCCATTATTCAAAGAGCGGTCGCGTCAACGTGGTTTCGCGGTGCCGTGACGGGGCTTGGGGTGATGAATCTGCTCATCGCTTTTTGGGAAGTAATGCACTTTGAGCAAGCCGTCAAGATGCTGCAGGGCAACCCTACCCAAGGCGAAAAGTGAGCCTCAATCTCTCCGATCCCATCATTTGTCTAATTACAAAAGGCGAGGCTACGCCCGTAAATTTTGACGACGCAAGCCTCCAAATACTGGATATCGTTAATGTTGCTGTCGACGAAAATATTCCGCTCGTCCAGATCCGTGAAAAGAATCTGACCGCAAAGCTGTTGTTCGAACTCACGTCCAAAGTAGTTAAGATAACCAAAGGTTCGGCTACGCGCGTGCTGGTCAATGATCGTGCAGATATCGCCGTTGCCGCGGGAGCGGCCGGTGTGCATCTGACGTCGAGGTCCCTGCCGGCGGAGATCATCCGCAAAACCTTTGGCACCGAATTTATTATCGGCGTATCGACGCATGATATTGACGAAGCGGCGAATGCAGCGGCCCGCGGTGTGGATTTTTCCGTTTTCGCTCCGGTGTTTGAAACTCCCGGGAAAGGGGCGGCTGTCGGACTTTCCGAACTAACCAATGTTTGTGACAAACTAGATCCGTTCCCGGTGATCGCTCTTGGCGGTGTTAATAGAGAAAATTATCGTTCCGCTATAGACGCCGGAGCAAAAGGATTTGCGGCGATCAGATCACTCAATGATCCGGATGAACTTCGCGGTATCGCTTCGGAGCAAAGGTCGAGTACAGCTATTAGCGAATAGCTGTTAGCTGACAGCTGTATTTTAATATTATGTCGTCTAATGCTAAGCCAATTTGTTTGACCATCGCCGGCCTTGACCCGTCGGGCGGTGCGGGTATTGTCGCGGATATCAAGACATTTTCGCGGTTTGGCTGTTTTGCGACGGCGGCGATCTCGTCGGTGACGTTTCAAAACACGACAGGTGTTTTCGGTGCAGAGCATCAGACCGCTGAGTCGGTCAGAAAACAGGTCGAGGCTGTATTAGATGACTACGATGTCGCGGCCGTTAAGACCGGGATGCTGCCGACCCGCGAGATCATCGAGACGGTCGCTGATATTATCGCGGAGCGACGCCTCAAAAATATTGTTGTGGATCCGGTCGTGCGTTCGACCTCCGGATTTGACCTGATCGATGACGCTGCACTCGCCGCGTTGGTAGAAAAACTCTTCCCGCTTGCCGACATCGTCACACCCAATCTTGCCGAAGCCGAACGTATCGCGAAAATGAAGATCACATCGGCTGAGGATATAAAGTTCGCCGCGGAGAAAATGCTCAAATTCGGGGCTGCGAATGTGCTTATTAAAGGAGGCCACTTAAAGGAAAAGGGAATAGACCTGCGGGCAAAAGACTATTTGTTTGTTGCGGATAAGCTGACGGTTTTTGAGGCAGAGTTTATCGAAACGACCGCGACGCATGGGACAGGCTGTACGCTAGCGGCGGCGATAACGGCGAATTTGGCACGGGGTAACGATCTGAGCGAGGCGGTTTCGACCGCAAAAGATTTTGTTGCAGAAGCTATCCGCACGGCGCCGATGATCGGTCAAGGAAATTCACCAATAAATATCTAACGACTTGCCGACAAGGTTTTGTAAAACAAATACCGTAGTTATCCGATTTGCGCTTGTGCCGCTAAACTTGCCAAAATGTTTTTGGCTGTCGGACACGAGTTTTAATGATCGCGAGAAAATTTGTCATCAGCGGTGAGGTGCAGGGCGTCGGATTTCGCTAT
>JBEBGA010000589.1:0-1341 GCA_040081695.1 Pyrinomonadaceae bacterium | reverse complement strand
GCGAGGTGCCGGTGGAGAAGGCGCAGGTCGCACCGCCGAAGCGCGTGCCCGCGGTGCAGCCCGACGCGGCACCGGCGCGCGTCGACGAGCCGCGTCCGGTAGGCGCCAGCGAAGTCCTCGCCCTGGCGCGTGCGCGCACCCTTGGCGTCCTCGAAGACGCTCGCGAAGCGCGCCAGGTGCGCGTCATCGGTCCACAGCCAGGCGCGCGCCACGGGCTCGAGCTCTGCGTCATGGAGCTCGAGCAACGGCTCGCCAGCGCAGGTGACCGTCAGGCTTCCGGGCGCGAGCGTGAGCGCCAGGACGTAGGGCGCGCGCGCGTCTGCGCCGCGCGCGAGCTCCGCGCGCGCGAGCTCGCGCCATTCCTCGCCCGGCCGGCGCACGCCGACGTAGGCCGTGAGCGGCGCTCCAGGCACGACGTACAGGCGGTGCTCGCGGCCCTTGCCCGTCAGGCGCAGGTCCGCGTAGGACGACTGGCGTTCGCCCGGAAGGAGCTCGAGCTCGAGCTCGCAGAGGAGCTCCGTCTTCGGGGCCTTCGCGCTCGCGCCGCCTTCGAGCCGGAGCAGGCGCTCGGGCGTCAGGGCGAAGCCCGCCTCGTCCGGCTCGAGCGCGAGCACGCGCTGCTCGGTGTCGAGCACCGCCCAGCCCGGTCCCTGGGCGGGCGTGGCGGCGCCGCGCGTGCGCGCGAGCGCGAGCCAGGCCGCGAGCGCGAACGCGACCAGGGCCAGCAGCACGAGTCGCACGAGTGCGCCGGACTTCACAGCGCGCGCGGGTGGGCCTGCTCGTACATCGCGCGCAGGCGCTCGATCGAGACGTGCGTGTAGATCTGCGTCGTGACGAGGTGCGCGTGGCCGAGCAGCTCCTGCACGGCGCGCAGGTCGGCGCCGCGGTCGAGCAGGTGCGTCGCGAAGCTGTGGCGCAGGCTGTGGGGCGAGGCGTGGCGAGTCAGTCCGGCGCTGAGGCAGGCGCGCTCGAGGATGCGGCCGAGGGCGCGCGTCGAGAGGCGCTCGCCGCGCGGATTCAGGAACACCGCGTGGGCCGCGCGCGTCGCGGGCCGCGGGCGCGCGGGATCCTCGAGGTAGGTCCGCAGGGCCGCGAGCGCGTGCGAGCCGAGCACGGCCAGGCGCTCCTTCTTGCCCTTGCCACGCACGCGCGCGATGCCGGCGGACAGGTCGAGGTCCGGCCGGTCGAGGCCGACCGTCTCGGCCGCGCGCGTGCCGGCCGAGTACATGCACTCGAGCAGCGCGAGGTCGCGCTTGCCGCGCGGCGTCGAGCGATCGGGCGTCGCCAGCAACCGCTCGACCTCCTCGAGCGCCAGCGCCTTGGGCAGCGGCCGGCGCGCGC
>JBEBGA010000217.1:0-5523 GCA_040081695.1 Pyrinomonadaceae bacterium | reverse complement strand
CGGCGGCAAGAGCTTCTTGAATCTTTCGTTTTGGTGCTGCTTTTGTGCTGCCAATAAGCAACTCTACGCGATAGCCGCTGTCGGCAAATATCTTTTGTGCATTTCGGAAATGCTGCTCCGCGAGTATCTCGGTCGGTGCCATCAGAGCGGCTTGATAACCGTTTTCCATCGCCGCAAAGATCGCGAGAAATGCGACGATCGTCTTGCCGCTGCCTACATCGCCCTGGATCAGACGGTTCATCGGAGCGTCGGATTTTAGATCATCAAATATCTCCCCAATTACCTTTTTCTGAGCATCGGTCAGCTTAAAAGGCAATATGCTTTTTAGCCGCTCTTTGGTTGAGTCAGTGATCTCAATGACCGTGCCTTTGGGCTCTTTTTGCCGTTCGCCCCGTAGAAGTTGCATCGAGAACGACAGCCAAAAGAACTCGTCAAATATCAGCCGTTTGTGAGCCGGGCTGCGAAACATTTCGTATTCTACTATTGGCGAATCTTCCGGCGGAAAATGTATTTCGGCTAATGCCTGTGCCCGCGTAGCGAGGTTTTGCCGCTCTAGCAGATCAGGCGGTAGATCGTCGATGACGGATTTAGTATCTAATTTTTGCAGAACGTCATAGACGATCTCACGCAGGCGTTTTGTCTGCAGATCGCCAAGTTTTCGATAGACCGGGACGCGGCGGGCGGTGTGGACGGGAGCGAATTCGGGGTTGCCGAGGTCGTCGATGAGATTCTCGGCTGACACGAGTGGTGCGGCGTCGGACGGCAGTATCTCTATCTCGTCCGGTTTGTTGACCATCAGGGCAAACGTGTTACGTTTGTCGTCCCATTCCCATTTGCCGTAGGCGACGAACCGCGTGCCTTGGCGAAAACGGTCTGTGTACCAATTGACGATGTCAGCAGCGTTCCTGCCTGAGACGAACCATTTGACGACGACCGGCTTTTGCATGCGGGCCGCGTCGGCTCCGCTGATCTCAAACAAGAATAACGGTGGCTGTTTTGGATGCCGGTTTTTGCCGACGCGAAACCCGCCCGAAACCTTCACGTAGAGCTCGACGGCGGCCTCCATGTCAGGTTCGAGTTTTTCGAGCGAGAGAAAATTTGAGCGGTCTTCGTAGCGGGTGGGGAGATAGTTGAGCAGGTCTTCGACCGTGACGGCCTCAGGGGAAGTCTTATTGGCAAAGCCCGCGAGAGCAACGGCCAGCTTTCGCGACAACGCGGCCGTTAACTTCGCGACCTCGTGACGCGGCAATTCAAGAATCGGCGTTGTGAGCGTTAATTTCATTGGCCGAAACAGGTGCTAGATCTTTAGAGTGAACGGATTAAAGTCGGTCTCGCGGTCGTAGTAGTCTTCGTGCTCAGCACGTTTTAGGAATGCGACGATCTTGTAGGTGAACGGCGTTGCGAGAACTTCCCAAAAGACTTTGATGAAATAGTTGCCGATCATCACGCTGATCACTTGTTCGGTTGACCAAGTGCCGAGAAAGGCTATCGGGTAAAAGATCAAAGTGTCCACCGCCTCGCCGGCAAAGGTCGAGCCGATTGTTCGCATCCAGAGATAGCGGCCCTCTGTAAGCAGCTTCATCTTGGCGAGGACAAAAGAATTTACAAATTCACCAAGCCAAAATGCTGTCAGCGAAGCGATCACGATCCTCCAGGTCTGTCCGAAGATAGCGTTGACAGCCGCCTGAGATTCCGGCGACATTGTTCGGGCCGCGGGCAGGCTCGTGACGATATACGCCATCAGCGACGCAAATATTAGTGCACCAAAACCCGCCCAGATCACCTTACGCGAACGTGCGTAGCCATATACCTCGGTCAAAATATCGCCGAAAAGATAGCTGAGCGGAAAGAACAAGACGCCGGTGCCAAAAATATATTCGCCGTAAAACGGCAGGCTGACCGACGACACCTTGTGAACGCCGATCAGGTTCGAGCACAAAAGCACCGTGACGAACGCCGCCATAATCAGGTCAAAATATTTGTATTTCTTTTGCTCGGCCATTTAGCGAAAGATTTTAACAAAAAAAAGCGGACCGTGATATACGGCCCGCCTATTGTATTAAAGCGATCGATTGCGAGGTTAGAAACTATGCGAGATCATTAACATGTTTGGTGAGACGCGATTTATATCTCGCGGCTGTATTTTTATGAATGATGCCTTTATTGACCGCTTTATCGATCAATGAGACGGTTGGATTGAGTAGCTCAACGCTACCTGATTTGTCGCTGCCGGCGACTGCGGTGCGTAACTTCTTGATCGAAGTACGCAATTTTGAACGGTTGCTGCGGTTGATCTCGTTGCGTTTGGCATTTTGCCTTACGCGTTTCTCTGCTGATTTATGATTAGCCATTAATTAATAATTTCCCCTGAATCGATACAATAAAAACAAACTTTAGAGTATATGTATCGAGGGTACGTCTGTCAAGGCGTGGGCTCAGCGTTCGAGCCGCGATGCGAGCGTATGCATCAGATCGACGAATACGGTGACTATTGGGGGATAAAAGATAAACTCAGGCCTTAGTTCGACGGCGAATATATTTGGCAATAGCGCGGCAGGGAAAGTTATCAGAGAGCCGATTCCGAAACCGACAACGAGACAAAGCAAAAACCCTGCGATCAGAGATGCGGCGGCAATTAAGCGCGGATAGGGCTTTTGCTTTCGCTCGCTCTCATCGAGTATTGAGTCGTGAATGTTATCGTCCGTTTCAGTGTACCGCTCAAAACCATCGCGGATGCGGCGGATCAGGTTGATAATGCCGATGATAAAAAGGGTCACGATAATCAACCGCCCGATTACGGTTGACTCAGCAAATATCTTAGGATGAAACGCCGTCGCCATTATTGCCGAAACAAACAGGGCGACAAGCGGATATACAACCTTTTGAAAAGCCTCAGCATCGCGGCGTTCTTCCGCCATCATGCGGTCAATGATGTCGTTGTAACGCTTTTCATAGACCATCTGACGCCATCGCTGCGCGTGCTTGTTATTTGCCCCGAGAACGGAATCGCTACCGTTCATACTCGCCGTTACCTCAAGCATTCGCTTGTCGTAACGGACACGCTCACGGTTGTTGCCGAGCACCTCATAAGCCTCGGCAATAGCTGCAAACTTTAACGCGGTTTCCTCCGAACCCTGATGCGAATCGGGGTGCAGTTTGCGCGCCAGACGACGATACGCCGATTTTATCTCGGCATGTGAAGCCTCTGGTGACACTTTGAGGATGTCGTAGTAATTCACCATCGAAACAAAAATGTGGATGATTGAAGCGAACGTCCGGAGCCAAAAGACCTGTGTCCTCTGACTCCGGCAGTATAACATACTGAGGGGTTTCGGTTAAATCAATGGTCAGTCCAATCTGTCGATCTGCAGGCTGATAGGATACGCTCCCGCAAGCTTTGCCGCATCGACCACACGGGCAACGCTGCCGTAGCTGATCGTTTTCGGAGCTTTGATAAACACCGTACGTTCAATGCGGTCGGACATAGGACGCTCAGGGTCGTCGCCAAACGATTCGGAAATATTGCCGTTGGCAATGCGCGCGGTGAATGTGTCTTTTAGCAGAGTGACGAGGGCAGCGGATTCGGTAGTTGTTCCGGCCGCTTGTCGGTTAAGACTGAGGGTAGAATCCGGATTGACGGTCACGATCAGGGTGTAGGGATTGTCAGGTACATTTGTAATATTTTTCGAGTCGGAAGGAACTTTAGTTTTGAATGCCCTTGGTTTTAACGGAGAGACGACCATAAAAATTATCAGCAAGACGAGCAGTACATCGATCAGCGGCGTGACGTTGATATTGGGTTTGTTCATCTAAATTCTCCTTTTTCGACTGGATTGAGGTCTGGAGATTTAGACACCACTGTTGGAGGGTTTGTTCCCAGTACGGTCAGGAAAGTTTCCCGCCGATCGCGGCAAGTAGGGCTTTTGCCTTGGTAAGAGTTTCGTCGTATTCGCTTTCCGGGTCGCTGTCAATGACAATCCCGCCGCCGACATTGAATGCCATGGTTTGGTCGCGAATGACCGCAGATCGGATGGCGACGCTGAGATCGATGCAATTTGGAATTTCAAATTTCAAATTTTGAATTGAATACCCGATCGCTCCCATCGAAAGGCCCCTCGGAGCGGTCTCGATCCCGTCGATGATCCGCATTGTGCTGATCTTTGGAGCTCCCGTGATAGATCCGCAAGGGAAAACGGCCTGGAGTATCTCGGACAGTTTTATTCCGTCGCGAAGCTTGCCATTGATGGTAGAGACAAGATGAAAAAATGTCGGATGCTCTTCTAATTCACAAAGTTTCTCGACCTCGACACTGCCGTATTCACACACTCGGCCGAGATCGTTGCGCAGGAGATCGACGATCATCGTATTCTCGGCAAGGTCTTTTTTACTGGTGAGCAATTCGTTTCTAAGAGCTTGGTCTTCTGCGTCAGTCTCACCGCGAGGCCGCGTGCCTTTTATCGGTGAGGTCGAGATCGTGCGGTCGGTATCTATCTTAAAAAAACGTTCCGGTGACGCTGAAACGACGGTCGAATCCTGCCGTTTGAGAAACGCAGCAAACGGTGCCGGATGGTCACGTCGCAATTGCCAGAACATCTGTTGGGGGGAAAGATCGTACGGGAGGGTTGCGGTAAGCTGTTGTGTCAGATTTGTTTGGTACGTGTCACCACGACGGATTCGCTCTTTGATCGTCTCGATAGCTGCGATGTAAGACGAGCGCGTGAAATTAGACGTAACTTCGACGTCAGATGCCGATAGATCAAACGCAGCAGTTTTTTCATTTGCTGAGAGCTTTGTCGCTATCTCGTCAAATTTCTCCTCATCGCCAGTCAGAAATGTCTTTCCGGTGTCGTAATCATGAACTACAAGCACATCGAAACCTGCGATAAATAGGTCCGGTTCGGCTACACCGTCAAGTTCTTTTCTTAACCCCAACAGCTTTTGCCCGAAATCATAAGAAATAGAAAAAATACAGGCAAGACCAGACGAGGTATATTCATCAAGTTTTGCCAGTGTTTTAGCGGGGTCGTCATCTGATATCTCCGCTGTTTCGACCGGATCGATGCCTGCGATGAGCCGGTGCGAACCCAGATGACCGACGCCGCAGCTATCGAGCAGACAGACACATTCCGTCGCGGAAATTTGTAGCAGTGATGCTACCAGTTCGTCTGCTGTGATATTGATTTCCAACACAGTCGCGATTTTATCACGGAATAAACTTTCACTCGGGCGGCAGTTTAGCGTAAGATGTTTGCCAGTCACTCCTGAATAATAAATATGAATCCTGACATCAATGAACGGCAAACTTTGATCCGCGGGCTGGGGCTTGCGGCGGCGATCTCGGTAATTATTGCGAACGTGATCGGCACGGGCGTCTTTGTAAAGGCTCGCGTTATGACGTGTAACGTCGGTGAGCCGACCTGGGTGATCGTGGCGTGGATCGCGGCCGGGGAGAAGCCCAAGGAACGCTGGCGCATCGGCACCGAGCACGAGAAATTCGTGTTCCGCACCTGCTGCCTGACGCCG
>JBEBGA010000588.1:0-1343 GCA_040081695.1 Pyrinomonadaceae bacterium | reverse complement strand
CAACAAGCCGGAGCGGCACCTGCACCCGTTTGTCGTTGAGAAACAAAAACTCGGTGTTCATGCGCTCAAAGAAAGTAAGGAAGTTCATTCGCCCCAGTGGACCTTCATCACGAATAGGCGGCATGATACTCTGGCCCATCGCCACCTTATCGAGCGCCATCATCAGTCCTGCGGACGCCGATGCCGCACCTAAAAATTTACGTCTTGAGATATTCATATGAACTCCTCGCGTAGATCGCCGCTATTTGACCAGATTAAAACTCGCCTCAAAAACAAGGCCATCGTCCGTCTGTCTTATCGGAACAAGAAACAGATCATGGGAACCGATGGATGCATTACTCAAAGAAAAAATACCCTGCTCCGCCCGCACGTCGGAATCCGTAAGGAAAAGCAATGAAAAACTCTGGGTCCGCTCATCGGAGAAAAGCTCTTTCGCCTCGATCAGCTCAAACTTAGCTGCTTCTGCTCCGTCAGCAGATGCGGTGAAGATCGAATTCACGTTTGCTGCGAAGTCTTCAAAACTTGGAATTGACGCTACGACCGTATCCATAGGCCCGGTATTTGGTTCGACTGAAAGTTTCTGATGTTTGAGACCTGACGCCTAAAATATTAGCAGAAAAATATGAATTTTGCGCAAAAAACGTTAGTCAATGTTGTAATTCAATTTCCACGTCATCTCGAACGTGACCTGGTCACTATCTTCACCAATTTCGAAGCCGAGGTTTTCATAGAGTTTTCTGGCTCCGATATTCTGCCGATCTACATGAAGGATAATACTCCTATCTGCCTCGACTGCTTCGGCCTGCAGGTTTCGAATCGCCGCACTACCGAAACCTAATCCGCGGTACTCGCTCGATATCGCTATATCGATCACCAGAATGTGCTCCCGCGTTCGGCTCGTGATCAACTCGCCGACGGACCTGCCATTAGACTCAATCAAATAGAAAACAGCATTTTTGTAGCGGGCTTCATAAGCTTGTCGCCGAAGGCTGTATTGCAAACGAAGAAACGATCCGATCTCATCCGCACTCCAACCTATCGCCGTTAGCTCCGGCGTTCGCCGTTCTAGGTAGAGGCTGAATAGGAATTCTGCGTCGTCCGGCCCACTCACCCGTATCTTGATCTCGTCCGAAATGCTCATGCCGAATCTAGTATGAACCGTACGCTCCAATTCTTAGAACCGCTTAAAGAAGTAAACGAGAATACGGCAGGAAATGGAGCATGCAAACAAAAAAGGCGGCCGTTGCGGGCCGCCTTTTGGTTAGGGTTGGTGGTCGATGGACGTTTGTTGGCCATCGACCGGTCTGTGTTTGTTAGCTCGTCATTCCTGGCCTTGGAAGTCG
>JBEBGA010000216.1:0-5532 GCA_040081695.1 Pyrinomonadaceae bacterium | reverse complement strand
GAGACATTCGCCAAAACGATCGGATTGTTTACGACGATACTGGTTTTCTTTTCGGGGGCGATCGTATTTGGCGTCGTCTATAACGCTGCCCGTATCGCGTTGTCTGAACGCGGCCGCGAGCTTGCATCACTGCGTGTACTAGGGTTTACAGAACGCGAGATCGCCGCGATACTTTTGGGAGAACACGCATTACTGACCGTAATTGCCATCCCGCTTGGATTTATTTTCGGGCTCGCGATGTGTGCCACAATGAACAATTTGGTGGATAACGAACTAATGCGGCTGCCGCTTGTGTTCAGTCGACGGACCTTTTTCCTGACATCGATCTTTGTCATTTTGGCGGCGGGCGTGTCGGGTTTGCTAGTAGTTTGGCGCATGAATAAACTTGATCTGATCGCAGTCCTAAAAACGAGGGAGTAATGAACAGGAAGAAGATCATAATATTTGCCGCCGCGGCGGTCGTTACCACGCCGCTATTATATTGGGGGCTATTTCGGGGTACGGCCGTTAACGTTGATACGGCTCCGGTGAAGCGTGGATCCATGACGGTTACCGTTGACGGCGAAGGGAAAACACGTGCTCGGGTCAAGACCACGATCACGGCGCCGATCGCCGGCAAAATGTCGCGGATACGGCTGCTCGAAGGCGACAATATCCCTCACGATTATCCGATCACGGAGATCGATCCGGATCCACCCGTCCAGCGCTTCCCTGACAGATTTGACGATCGTCCGAACCTACGTGCGGCGAAAGTGTTTTCTCCGACGGCGGGCCGAATACTCAGGATCTTTCAAAAGAGCGAAGGTTTCGTCGCTGCCGGAACTCCGTTGGTTGAGGTCGGCGATCCGGACAATATCGAGATCGTGGTCGATATTTTATCAACGGAAGCGATCAAAATTCCGCCCGGAGCCCCGATCAAAATAACAGGTCAGGGATTCCCCGAGCCGGTGAACGCCCGGGTTCAACTAATAGAACCGCAGGCAATAACAAAGGTTTCCGCACTGGGCGTTGAAGAACAGCGCGTTAATGTTGTGGGCGTCTTTCTTTCCAAGCCGCCAAGATTTGGCGACAATTTTAGAATTGACGTGAGCATCGAAGTTTGGGAAACAGATGATGCGTTGACCGTACCGTCGAGCGCGATATTTCGGCGTGGGGACGATTGGTGTGTGTTTGTTGTCGAATCAAGCCGAGCGCGTCAACGAACGATCACGATCGGCCAACAGAATGCTCAGGATGCGCAGGTGCTTGGCGGCCTCGTTGAGGGCGAAACCGTCATACTCCATCCGCCAAATCAGTTGAGCGACGGATTACGCGTGGACATCCAGTAGTGGTAACGAAACGGCTTGGATCATTGCGATTTCTGCATGATTCTTGAGTAACGCAGTGCAAGAGTTTTGCGTTCACTCCGTTCAAACTTATAATTCTTAGAATTACCGGCGAGGCCTTTTCGCCTATCTTTTTGGTTTCAGGGAGCAAACGATCTATGTCGATAGTATTTAAGTTAACGTGTGTGGCGGTTGTGATGGTTTCGTTGATGGCGAGCGGCTGCGGGTCTAAGGGAGGTGGGGTTGATAATCTCGCCGGGCCGGCACCGGCGAATAAAGCGGCTGTGCAGCCTAATAAGGACGGCACGATACCTTCGGGTACGGGCGTTGAAAAGGAAAAGCCTGCGGCGGGGAAAGCAAATGTTCAGGGCAAGGCGTTTTATAATGACAAGCCCGCGGTCGGTGTGCAGGTAAAACTTTGCGCAAAGTTTAGCCAGTATTTGAACGGCTGTAGCGGTGAGACATTTACCACCAAGACCGACGACGCGGGTGAATACCTGATCAAGGACGTGCCGCCCGGGATGTATGAAGGGCTGACCGTGCAGGTTTTTGAGACGCCTTACTATGTGTTTGCGACCGCGGGTTTTATCTCGGCGGCAAAATACAACATCGAGGACGGCAAGACCTATTTTGCTCCCGACACACACCTCTTTAAGAATGATCTGAAGCTCGTAAATCCAAAAGCCGGTTCAAAGGTCGCGGGTGCCGGTATCGAGGTCAAATGGGACGCGTATCCGGATGCGGCTTATTACAAATACAGCATCCACGCCGACAGCTCCAGCGGAGCGGAGACCAACTACGATTACATCAACAAACGCGTTGACGGTACTTCGGCCAGCCTTGATAAGCCTTTGGCCCCGGGAAACTACACCGCAAAGGTCGAGGCGTTTAACGCAAACGACCGCAAGCTATCGCAAACGTCGCAGGATATGAAATTTACCGTGACCGGAGCACCGGCGGCGAAATAGGCTGGGTCTAACAGGCATCTGACCGACGTTTGACGACGCCTTTGTTTCCGGCAAAGAGCGTCGTCAAATATTTGTGCTAAATGAGAGTTAAGGTGTATTCAGCGGTTTCTATCTTGACGATCAACGGGCAGAGCGGGTCGTCGAGGATCTGTACCTTGGTAAGTTCGTCGTTAGATTTATAATGCAGCACCTTAATATTCTTATCGGTATAAGTTCCGCTCGAAGCGGATAATTGCATGATATAAAACAGGCGTTTAATACCCCCGCCGAGGTCGAGGCTGATCTCGTCCTTATTTTTTAAGGTTTTGTGCAGGTTTTGACTGAGAATGAATGCGATCTCTGTGTCAGCGGCGATCGCTGTTTTGGTCGAAAAGAAGTTCACGTATTTGGTCGCCGAAGATAAAGCTGCGTCGGTGATGACAAGTTTTCCGGACTGTTCCTTTTTTGTGCTTTCCTTCCAGCGAAACGCCAATTTACCGCCGTCGTCGATAAATTCGATCTGATAACGCAGAACCTCGTTCGTCTTTTTATTGGTGAAGATGTAAGTGAGAGGCTTTTTGTCTAAGTAATCATATTTTCCGTTCAGCGTCTCGCGTAATTGCGTCGCGATACCGTCGATAGGGAGCTTGGCTGCGGGAGCGGTCGGAGTGATCTTGGTCGCACCGGCAAAGTTAACGATCTTGCCGTCTTTCCACGTGCCTTCGGTCAGGTTGTTGGTCAGCTTGTTGAATTGTTTGCCGCTGCCGTGCTGTTTGTCTTTTAGGAAACCACCGATGTAGTAGCTGCCGTTTGGGAAACTGTATGTCGCCTGGCCTTCGCGCAGGCCGTTTACCCAATCGCCGTCGTAGGTATCGCCGTTTTTGTATGTTGCTTTGCCTTTGCCGTTACGTTTGTCGTTGGCAAATTGGCCGACATAGAGTTCGCCGCTTTCCTTCAGTGTCTGTGTACCTTGGCCCGCTCTGAGATTCGCTACCCAACCTCCGCGATAGGTGTTTCCGTTGGCGTACAAAAAGATGCCTGTCCCTTGCATCTTACCGTCGAAGAAATCGCCGACGTACGTTGAACCATCGGTGTTGTTGACCTTGCCTTTACCGCTACCGCGTCCGTTAACGAAATTGCCTTCGTAGGTATTTCCGTTGGCGAAGAGATACTTTCCAAAGCCGTTTAGGCAATTTCCGGAGAGGCATTTTGTCGTGGTCGACGTGATCGGTTTGGCGGTCGGGACGTCGCCGTCGTATTTGGCTCCGCCCTCGAATGTCATCTGACCTGTGGTCGTGTTTGGCGTCGGTGTCGGCTTTGGCGCTAGTGCGTTTGGGCCAACCCCTTCTTTCCATGTTCCGCTGACCGTATTATCAGTTTTCTTGTCGTAGTATTGGCCCTCACCGTGCTGGAGGTTGTTTTTCCAAAAGCCGATGTAATAGCTGCCATCCTTGAAATAGTAGGTAGCCTTGCCGTCCCTCTCATTATTGACCCAATTGCCGTTGTATATATCGCCGTTCGCATAGGCACAGCGTCCTTGGCCGTTCCGTTTATCGGTGAACCAATCGCCGTCGTAAATTTCGCCGTCTTTGTATATGGCCTTTCCTTTGCCGCTTCGTTGATTGGCGAGCCAGTCGCCCTCGTAAGTTTCGCCATTGGCAAAGGTCATCTTGCCTTTACCGCTATAGCTACCCTTCACAAATTGACCGACGTACACATGACCGTTTTTGGTCCGATACGTACCTTGACCGTGCCGTTGGCTATTAACGAAATCACCGTCGTAAGCATCGCCATTGGTGTAAACGATCGTGCCTTTGCCGTTCACACAGTTACCGGCAACGCATTTGTCGAAGAATATCGGGTTATTGGTAGTTACTGCCGGAAAGAGAGTGGTCTCCGGCAGCGTTATCGCAGACGCAATTGTAATTTGTGCAGCAACGGCAAGCGCCACTGCGAGAAACATTTTGATGTTGGTCATAAATTGGGTGACTGGCTATGAGTCGGTCGCGGTGCTCAATCCAAACTAACAAAAACCGTGCGAACGCAATTGAATTTCAAGCGTTTCAGGTATTGACACGATACTAGATCCCAGATCAATAGTTTGGAGCGTCTACAAATTTAGCAGCATCTTCCTCTAAATGCTGTCGTAAGTCTTCTGGAAGATATTTGCCGTGTTCGTCTAGAAATTTGCGGATAGTGTCCAGAGCAATTTTTTTCGTCCTTAGAATATCGGCGTAAGTTCCTTTGTATAAAAACTGAGCATCTCCGGCTTTGCGGTATTTGTTGATGTCGTTTACATATCGCCGTGCCAGGGTTTCGATCTCGGGATGGATCGTGTTGTATGCGCTGACGGCGGCGTTTATCTTGTAAGGATTTGCACGATCGGCTGCGTCGGCTTCGGCTTTGGCTGTTGCTTCGGCGTTTTTCCTGTTAAGCACAGCGTTGGTCCCTGCGATATAACCACCATCCTGCCAAAGGCCTCTGACAATGACATTTTTTTCTTTATTGTGAAATTCACCTTGCCCGTGTCTTTTGCCGTTTTTATATTCGCCGGTGTAGAAAGAGCCGCTGGCATGAGTATGTTTCCCCTGCCCCTCCTTTTTATCATCTACGTAATTTCCCTCGTAAACCTCGCCGTCAACATAGTAAAACGTGCCAGATCCATTTCTCTTACCGTTTTTGAAAGCTCCTACATATTTATCGCCGTTTTTGAAGACGTATGTTCCTTTGCCCTCCATCTTGCTATTGGCGAAACTGCCTTCGTAAATATCGCCGTGGTAAAATTTGAAGCGGCCTTCGCCATTTACGCAGTTGCCGGATACGCACCCGAAACCGTCGGCGTTTTGCGTTTGGGATGAGGCGTTATTTTGAACCGGGTTAGGCGCAGACCCGGCGATATACTCACCATTTTGCCACTGACCTTCTTGATAAGTGTTGTTTGGCTTATTGTAAAATTTGCCCTGCCCGTGTCGTTTGCCGTTTTTGTACTCGCCGATGTAGAAAGAGCCATTTCTCAAGGTGTATTTTCCCTGGCCTTCTTTTTCATCATTTACATGATTTCCCTCGTAAACGTCGCCGCTGACGAAGGTTTCGATACCAAAACCTCCTCTTTTACCGTTTTTGAAGGCACCGACATACTTTGTCCCGCTTTTCCAGATGTACGTTCCCTGACCTTCTTTGATGTCATTCACAAAGGTGCCTTCAAATACATCGCCATCGGCAGATCTAAATATTCCTTTTCCTTCGCGCTTATCATTGAC
>JBEBGA010000587.1:0-1346 GCA_040081695.1 Pyrinomonadaceae bacterium | reverse complement strand
AGATGGTTTTCGATCGTCGTCGGCGACAAACCACGTTCGTTTGCTATCTCGGTAATAGATCTGCCGTCGCGATACAGGTCTAACGAAGTGTGGTAAGTGTCTTTGCCCGCAATGTCGCGCTTTGTCCGCACCTTTCGCTCGCGCTTTTTCGATTTGAGATCGATCCGCGAGACCAGGCTATTTTTCAGGCAGTAGCCTTTTATTTCAGACAGAAAATCGGCGCCGTACTTATCAAATTTAAGATCGCCGACACCGGATATCTTGCGTAGCTCCCAGTCGTTTTGCGGGAGATATGTCGCCATTTCGACGAGAGTGGCGTCGGAGAAAATGACATACGGCGGCACGTTTTCGCCTTTTGCGAATGCTGTCCGCAGACGCCGTAGATCGTCGAACAACACCTGCTCGTATGGATGCACCGCATCCGCGACCAGCTTTGGCCTCTTTTCTTCTTTTGCCTTGACCTTGATCAGCTCGACCGTCGTATTCCCCGCCAGCACATCCATGCTTTTTTCAGTCAGCCTGATCGTCGGGTATTCGCCGTCGGTTTGAGCAAGAAAATTTTGGGCGATCAAGTCCTTAAAATAGTTGAACCAGGCATCTTTCGGAATATCGGCCCCGACACCATATGTCTTGATATTTTTGTGCTCGTCGCGGATCTTTTCACTTTTTGAGCCCCGCAAGAAATCGATCAGATAACTCATCCCAAACCGTTGATCGGTGCGATACACAGCACTCAGGGCTTTTTGAGCAATGACGGTGCCGTCAAACCGTTCTACGACAGTTGTGCAGTTATCGCAGTTGCCACAGTCTTCGGTCGATTCCTCCGAAAAATAATTGAGCAAAAACCGCCGTCGGCACGTCGTCAGATCACCAAATTTGCCCATCAGATCAAGCTTTTTGAGCATGATCGCGGATTGTGCAGCATTACCCTCGACGGCCGCAAAACCTTTTAGTTTGAGCACATCTGCCCAGCTAAAGAACAAAAGAGCGTCGCTCACCAAACCGTCCCGCCCCGCACGCCCCGTTTCCTGATAATAGCTCTCGACATTTTTTGGCAGATCCATGTGGACGACAAACCGGACATTCGATTTGTCGATTCCCATGCCGAACGCGATCGTCGCGACGATAATTTTGGTCTCGTCTTTTAAGAAAGATTCCTGATGCTTGTCGCGAGTCTCCTTATCAAGCCCCGCGTGATAGGACAGAGCACTGTAACCCTCATCACGCAGATCCGCCGCCAGCGAATCGACCGATTTGCGGCTCAGGCAATAAACAATGCCGCTCTCATCCTTTCGTTTGTCGAGATAGTCGAGCAGTTGACCGTATGAATTCCGTTTTGGTTCAAC
>JBEBGA010000586.1:0-1346 GCA_040081695.1 Pyrinomonadaceae bacterium | reverse complement strand
CACGTATCGAGTGTCATTATTTTATGAACGGCTCGTTCTTCCCGTCGGATAATTACCTGCTCGAGAACGTCGATAAGATCCGCCATATCCCGACAGTGATCGTTCAGGGACGTTACGACGTAGTTTGCCCGATCACATCGGCGTGGGACCTGCACCGTGCTTTCCCCGAGGCAGAATTCATCGTCGTCCCCGACTCGGGCCACTCAGTTTCCGAAAAAGGCATTACCGCCGCTCTTGTCGACGCGATGGACCGATTTAGGCATAAATCATGAACTTTTTTTGCTAGCGTTTACGCATCAAAACTATTATGATTGCGGTTAGTTGGAGCTTGAACGTTTCGTTCATTGAGAGGTTATGAAAAAGTCAGTGAAAACGCCTAATACTAATGGTCATTCACCAAAATGGCCGCCTCATTATACGGACTTTCTAAATCCGAAACGGTTGACCAGGAGCCAAAAAGATCTCGTTGAAGCAACCCGTGAAGCGATGAAAGCCCTAAAGGAAGAAGAAGCCAAGTATGGCAAAAAGGATTTCTCCCATTTTTGATACCTCGGTATTTTCGGATCACACGGACGTGATCAATGAGAATATTATAAACGTTCTCTTTCCGACTATCGTTTTGTTCGAACTTGTCGCCTCCTCAATCGATCTTTCGACGCTAAAAAGGTACGAACATTGGCGAATCGCACTGAATCGCGAAGGGCGTCTAATTAATCCGACCACCATTGATTGGTGGGAAACCTCTAAAGCGATAAGAAGGCTCTATCTTATGAAAAGTGTGCCGTTGTCGAAACTCAGAACCATTCGAAACGATGCGGTGATCGCGCGGCTTGCTGTTACCCATCAGGCTTTTGTTGTAACGCACAACTTAAGCGACTTTGAGATCATTCAAAGAGTAATGCCAGACCTGAAGATCTTTTCAGCGACGGATTACTTCAATACCTGATTCGGCGATCTTTTTATGACCTTCGATTCACAGCAGGATACGAGCGAGAGCTCAATAAATATATGAACTTCGGAACAACAGAAATAATTCTAATCGTCGCCGTTCTTTTTCTTTTATTTGGAGCGACGCGTTTGCCACAGTTAGCCAAATCGCTCGGACAGTCGCGAAAAGCCTTCAAAGACGGTATGCGCGAGGCTGAGGAAGAAGAAAAGGCTGAGCAAAGCAAACTCGCCTCTCCGGCCGCTCCGCAGATAAACCAAATGAGCGACGACGCTCTGGCTGACGAAATGCGAAAGCGGGCGGAAATGAAACAGGCCTAACGGTTAAAAGGGAAAAAGTGCAAAAGGGAAAAAGTCGGCGGCTCAGGCTCGCTACTTTTCCCCTTTTCGACTTTCTACTC